>JBMOPR010000033.1:0-4311 GCA_049323075.1 Pseudomonadota bacterium | reverse complement strand
GAGACATATTGGGAGGCAATCAGCTGGTAGTTGCTTTTCTTGGCAAACTCTTCCCATTCCTTGAGTTCGATCGGTTGTGGAGGTTCGACAGGAATATCCTTGGGCAGGGGACTTATCATCTCGATTTCCTGACCGGTGAGCATGACCAGGTTTTCCTGCAGGCCTTCAACCTGGGCTTCGGCCACGATGACGGCGGCGGCGGCAAGGTCATACTGGCCTTGGGTTTCAAAGACGTCGGTGTCCCGCATCAGGCCTAGCTTGTAACGGTTTTTGACCTCGGTGAGCTGGGTGCGCAGCACTTTCTCCTCCACCTTGATCAGGCGCAGCTCCTCCTGAGCCTTCAGGACGCTGAAGTAGGCTTCAGACGAGCGGATCATGAGTTCCTGTTGCGAATAGGCCAGATCGGCCTTGCCTGCATTGTCAAGAATCTGGGCGCGGCTGTAGCGGTGCCAGCGGTCCATGCGGATAAGGGGTTGAACCACGGTCACGCCGTACTGGGTAATGTCGTAGTCTTCGCTGACATCGCGCGTGCCAACCAGGCTGCCCTGGCAGGCGTCAAACAGGTTGAGGGCTTCAATAAGGTTGGTATTGCCATTGGGGTCGAAGCCGTTATCCACAAGGCAGTTATAGGCTTCGTCCAATCGGAGGGCGGTGGTGCCGCCTTCGTACATTTGGTGCGCCATGGTCGCATTGGCTTCCGCTGTCGGCAGCAAGGTGCCAAATGCCTGCTCCATCTTCTCCCGCTCGGCCAGATACTTCTGCTTCTTGGATGCCCATTGCGCATCGTTCTTGCGTGCAAGGGAAAAGATCTCGATCAGGTTCTCGGCGGAAGCGGACAGTGGGGCTAACATTAATACGACGGAAATGAGGCTGCAAAACTTGAGCGATTTCTTCATGGCGTCATGTACTTTATTGTTATACCTGGCTTTTTGTAATGGCACTGTACGCGAACTGTGCGCCTTGGGAAAGCGGGAATTCGTCGTTATCAAGACAGTCGTTTGGCAATTATGACATCGTTAGCAGAATAAAAAATGCGTTTTTTGCATCATATAAGAATTGAACGTTGCATGATGACGGTTCTTGTATACCTTTGTTCCTGGGCTGTAATTCATTGTAATGATACGTATAAATACCCCGGTCCGCTGTGCGCATTACGTATCCCGGGGCTATATCCTGTTGATTATCAA
Source organism: Pseudomonadota bacterium (assembly GCA_049323075.1). Taxonomy (GTDB): domain Bacteria; phylum Pseudomonadota; class Gammaproteobacteria; order Pseudomonadales; family Ketobacteraceae; genus Ch67. Next base: position 3,124 of record JBMOPR010000033.1, on the reverse strand, counting down.
GTGAATATGCGGTATATCGTCGGCCCCTCGGTGTATACGAGGGATCTACTTTTCAGGCATCCCCATTTTGAATACAGTATTCGCTTTCGTCTGCGTGATTTGTCCGGCCATTGACGCCGGATGCGTTTCGGGCCTTCCGGATATGAAGGCCTTAGCCAGCCCAGGGAGCAATGGGGAGCGCCGCGCCATCTGTTTGGTGGCGGTAAAAAATAAGAAGAACTTGGCAGGAAAACACTCTTTATGTCAGTAGATGTTCGCTCTGATTCGTTCAATCCCTCCCGCTGTTCCACCCTGATCGAGTTGCTTGAAGCCCGCGCCGCGCTCCATCCGGACAAGGTCGCGTTTACTTTCCTTCCCGATGGCGAGGAGGCAGGCATAGCGGTGACCTACGGCCAGCTTTCCACCCGGGCCCGGGCCATTGCCAACCGTTTCCGCGAGTTCACCCAGGTGGGTGACCGGGCGCTGATGCTGTTCCCGTCGGGACTTGAATTCATCTTCGCCTTTTTTGGCTGCCAGTATGCCGGCGTGATTGCGGTACCCGCGTATCCGCCGCGCCGTAACCAGAATCTGGGCCGATTGAAATCCATTATTGATGACTGCGATCCTTCGCTGGTACTGACCACGTCGAAAGTGCTCACGGTGGCGGAGCCGCTGTTTGCGGAAACGCCGGGGCTGCAGGCCCTGATGTGGCAGACCGTGGACCTGGACGAAAGCGCGTCGCCGGAGGGCTGGGAATATCCGGCGGTGGATCGCAGTTCGCTGGCGTTCCTGCAATATACCTCCGGCTCTACCGGCAACCCCAAGGGGGTCATGGTCAGCCACGGCAACCTGATCTACAACGAGGCCATGATCACGGCCGCGTTCCGCAGCACAGAAGCCGATGTGTCGGTCAGCTGGCTGCCGATGTTCCACGACATGGGCCTGATCGGTACCACGTTACAGCCCCTGTTTATCGGCGCTACGTCCATCTTCATGTCGCCTGCCTCTTTCCTGCAGAAGCCGATGCGCTGGCTGAAGGCGATCAGCGATTACAAGGGCACCGCGATTTGTGCGCCCAACTTTGCTTATGAATTATGTGCCCGCCAGATTACGGATGAGCAGAAGGCGGAGCTGGATCTGTCGACTCTGCGTATCGCGCTGTCCGGTGCCGAGCCAGTGCGGCCGGAAACGCTGGAAATGTTTATCGAGGCATTTGAATCCTGCGGTTTCCGCCGCGGTGCCTTCACGCCGACGTTCGGTCTGGCGGAAGCGACCCTGATGGTGAGCTGTGCCCGCGCTGAGAACCGTCCCCTGTATACCGAGGTGGATGCTGCCGCGCTGGCGGAACACAAGGTGATCCGGGCCCAGGCTGCGCAGGGTGTGAAAACGACCCGGCTGGTCTCCAACGGCGTGACCTTGCTGGATGCGGAGCTGGCTATCGTCGATCCGCAGACCAAGCAGGTGTTGCCGGAAGGGCAGGTGGGTGAGATCTGGTCCAAGGGCGATCATATTGCGCAGGGTTACTGGCGCAAGGATGAGGCCACGACCGAGACTTTCCGCGCCTACACCACCGATGGCCGGGGCCCTTTCATGCGTACCGGCGACCTGGGCTGCCAGATCGACGGCGAGCTTTACATTACCGGTCGCCAGAAGGATGTGATCATCATCCGTGGCCGTAACCACTATCCGCAGGATCTGGAACTCACGGTGCAGCAGAGCCACGTGGCGCTGAAGGCCGATGCCGGCGCAGCGTTCGTGGTGGAGATCGATGGCGAAGACCGCCTGGTGGTGGTGCAGGAAGTCGAGCGTAAATACCGCATGCGTCTGGTGACGGAAGTGGTAGCGGCGGCAATCCGTGAGGCGGTAGCCGAAAACCATGAGTTGCAGGTGCACACCATTATGTTCCTGAAGCCCGGTGCGATTCTGAAAACCTCCAGCGGCAAGATCCAGCGCGGGTCCAACCGGCAGGCGTTTATCGAGGGCACACTGGACCAGATCGATGTCAGCTCGCTGCAGCAGAAAGAGCTGGGCGAGGCCGGCAAGAAAGCGATTGAATCCGCGCTGTCGCTGACCAAGGAAGAATGGCTGACGTTGCCGGCGGAGCAGAAGGAACCGCGTCTGGTGCTGTACCTGAAAGCGGCGATTGCCAACGTGATTGGCGAGCAGCTGGATCGCATCCGCGACGATATCAGCCTGATGGGGCTGGGCATCGATTCGCTGCAGATCACGCAACTGTTCACCCGTCTGCGGGACCGTTTCGAAATCGACCTGGATCTGCCGTCGTTGTTCGATGCGGCGGATTTCAAAGCGCTGGCGGCGACCATTGCCAACGCCATGCAGGGAGCGAAGAAGTCCAAGCTGCCGCCGTTGATGCCGGTGGAGCGGGTCGAGCTGATGCCCATGTCGTTCTCGCAGAAACGCATGTGGTTCCTCGACAAGCTGCGTGAAGGCAATGTGGCGTACAACCTGCCGTTCGCGCTGAAAATCCAGGGTGGCCTGGACATAGGCGCGGCGCAGAAAGCGTTTGAAAGCATGGTGCGCCGCCACGAGGTGCTGCGGACTGTGTATGTTGAGCAGGAAGGGCGGGCATACCAGAAGGTGTTGCCGTCGAAGCCCTGGCTGTTCGAAATCGAAGACCTGACCTATCTGAAAGAACCGGCCCTGTCGAAGGCGGTGAATGATCGCATCGACCGGGAAGCGCGCAAGCCGTTCAGCCTGGAACATGGCCCGGTGATTCGCACCCATTTGCTGAAACTGCCGGATCTGGAATCCGATACCGTGAAAGGGCGGGCGGCGGAACAGTATCTGCTGCTGATCACCATGCACCACATCGCGGCGGATGGTTTCTCGCTGAAAGTCATCACCGATGAAATTTCCCGTGCCTATGAGGCGGAAATTCACGAAACCCAGCCAGCGTTGCCCGAACTGCCTATCCAGTATGCGGATTTCGCGCACTGGCAGAAGGATCTGTTCGACAGCGGTCTGCTGAATCATCAGCTGGAATACTGGACCGGGCATTTGCGCGGTGTGCCGGTGCTGGATATGCCCACGGACCATCCGCGTCCGCCGGAACAGACCTTCCAGGGTTCCAATTTTTATTTCTCCATCGAGAAAGAAAAGGTTCAGGCGCTGAAGCAGCTGAGCC
>JBMOPR010000032.1:0-4322 GCA_049323075.1 Pseudomonadota bacterium | reverse complement strand
ATCAGATCCAGCATGAAAATGGCTCCAGAAGGCTTGCTTCTGCAGTATACACAACGCAACCGTCCGCCCCCAGAAACCCTGATCATGGCAGGGTTGATACGGATCAATCCAGTCCGCCCCCCAATGGGATAACGTTGGTTTATTAACAGCAACCACACGGGATCTCATCGATGAGCATTGAAAAACACAATCTGGTACTGGAATTTCCTGAAAGCAGGGATGCGATTCACGCGTTGAAAACCGGCAATCAGCATTTTTCGCGGCTGTTCGAACAGTATGACGACGTGGATCATGAGGTACGCCGCATCGAAACCGGCGTGCAAACCACCAGCGACGAATACCTGGAGAAGAAGAAAAAGGAGCGCCTGAAACTGAAGGATGAGCTTTATGGCATGATCAAGGAATTCCGCAAGTAGGATTTCCGCCTCTGGCCAAAAGCCCCGCATGAAAATGGAAAGAGGAGCCGAAGCTCCTCTTTTTCATTTACAGGACCACCCACTTATACGGCGACAGCATCACTCGCAGGCAATGCCGCTGATATCCTTGTATTTGGGATCGCAGGCGGTCATGGCGCGGGTTTCGTTCTCCGTCGCACGCTTGGTGTTGGCGGTCTGATCCGGACCGAAACCGGTACCGGAGAAATCGTAGTGAACGCCGAAGAACATACCCATGCTCGAGGTGGCGAACTCATCTTCGCCGAAATCCGCCATGTTCAGTTCCACATAAATGGAGGTCTGGCGGTGCACCTTCATCTTGGCGCCTACGGCAGCATAGAGGTCAAAACCACTTTCGTTGCCCGTGCTCAGCGTATTCGTCGGACTGGATGTTGATGCGGTCAACAGGCTGATCACATTGCCGGAATAAGTCACTTCCTGCTGCCACTCATACATGCCCACGCGACCAAAAACGCCGAAGGTATCCGTCAGCGGGAAATCCAGGCGGCCACCCAGTCCAAACCCTGACACATCCATGTTGCCGGACAGGCTGACTGGCAGCGTGTCGACCGGAATGTTGTCTTCATCCACTTCCACCAGCGTCTTGCGATACTCGGAGGAGAATTCACTGTAGGTGAGGTACATCAATTCAACGGCCATATAGTCATTGAATCGCATGCCGACAAACAGATTCCCACCTACGTTGTAGTCGTCCGCCTCAAGGGGCGGCGCCGCCAGATTGAACGAACTGCCCCCGACATCAACCAGCATGCTGGAATCGGCGAACGGGTAACCGGAGTTGATGGTATCTTCGAAATCGGCGGTGGATGCGAATCCTACTGCGCCTTCTGCGTAGAAGGACACTTCAGCCTGTGCGGCGGGAACAGCGATGAACAGTGCGGCGGCAAGGCCACGCCCCCAAGAATAACCTTTCATAGAACTACCTTTATTATCATTTTTGATATTTTGGGGCCGGGAGGTGGATAGCCATCCCGAGGGAAACACCAAAGGATTTTCGATTGTATACGGTCGAACTTGAACAGATCAAGGCTGGATGTCCCCACCCCGCACTCCATAACAAAAAGCCCGGCAGAACCGGGCTTTTTGTGAATGGATGTACTGATCAGATCAGTTTTTCCAGTGCCGGCACGGCTTCGAACAGGTCTGCCACCAGGCCGTAGTCCGCCACCTGGAAGATGGGGGCTTCTTCGTCCTTGTTGATGGCCACGATGACCTTGCTGTCCTTCATGCCCGCCAGATGCTGGATGGCGCCGGAGATACCCACGGCTACATACAGTTCCGGAGCGACGATCTTGCCGGTCTGACCGACCTGCATGTCGTTGGGTACGAAGCCGGCATCAACGGCAGCGCGGGAAGCACCCACGGCAGCGCCCAGCTTGTCGGCCACCTTGTACAGGATGGAGAAGTTGTCGCCGTTCTGCATGCCGCGGCCGCCGGAGATGACGATCTTGGCAGCGGTCAGTTCGGGACGGTCGCTCTTGGCAATTTCTTCACCCACAAACGAGGAAACGCCAGCGTCTTTTGCCACGGACAGGTTTTCGATTGAAGCAGAACCACCTTCGGCAGCTACCGGATCGAAAGCAGTACCGCGCACGGTCAGCACGTTGATGGCCTGGGTGGACTCAACGGTGGCGATGGCGTTGCCGGCATAGATCGGGCGCTGGAAAGTGGTGGCATTCACCACGCCGGAGATTTCAGAAATCATCTGAACATCCAGCAGGGCTGCCGTGCGGGGCAGGAAGTTTTTGCCGGTAGTGGTGGCAGCGGCCAGGATGTGCTTGTAACCCTTGCCCACTTCCGCAACCAGGGCGGAGACGTTTTCTGCCAGCTGGTGAGCGTAGGCAGCGTTGTCGGCAACCAGCACCTTGGCTACGCCAGCAACCTTGGCCGCCTGCTGGGCCACGGCGCCGCAGCCGGAACCGGCCACCAGGATTGTGATTTCACCACCAATTTTCTGGGCAGCGGCAACCACGTTGAGGGTAGCGGCCTTCAGACTGGCGTTGTCGTGTTCTGCATATACTAGAACGCTCATTGGATCACCTTCGCTTCGTTTTTCAGTTTCGCTACCAGTTCTTCAACTGTCTTCACCTTGATGCCAGCCTTGCGGGCGGCAGGCGCTTCAACCTTCAGGGTCTTCACGCGGGGAGTCACGTCCACACCGAAATCAGCCGGGGTTTTGATGTCCAGCGGCTTTTTCTTGGCTTTCATGATGTTGGGCAGGGAAGCGTAGCGGGGTTCGTTCAGACGCAGGTCGGTGGTCACCAGAGCCGGCAGGCTCAGTTCCACTGTCTGCAGGCCGCCGTCGATTTCACGGGTGACCTTGACCTTGCCATCGGCAACATTGACTGCAGAGGCGAAAGTGCCCTGGCCCATGCCGGTCAGCGCAGCCAGCATCTGGCCGGTCTGGTTGTTGTCGCCGTCGATGGTCTGCTTGCCCAGGATGACCAGGCCGGGTTTTTCCTGGTCGACGATTGCCTTCAGGATCTTGGCGATGGCCAGAGGCTGCGCGTCGGCTGCTTCTACCAGGATGCCACGATCAGCGCCCAGTGCCAGTGCAGTGCGGATTTGCTCTTGAGCTTCTTTAGGACCTACCGCAACCACGATGATTTCGGTAGCAACCCCCTTCTCTTTCAAACGAACGGCTTCTTCTACAGCGATTTCGCAGAAGGGGTTCATAGCCATCTTAACGTTAGTGAGGTCAACGCCGCTGTTGTTTGCAGCAACGCGAACCTTCACGTTGGCGTCAACAACTCGTTTGACAGCAACAAGAACCTTCATGGAATCCTCGGCTTAAATTAGGTGGATGTGGATTTAACGGTGAGAGGCACCGAAAGAATGTTCGGCCGGAATCCCCTGCACCACGGCGACTTTCGTCGGGAACATGGCAGACGAGCGAATCGCCCGTTCAAAGCGCTCGGTATCTTGCCGTTTTATGACATACAGGTCAATAGCACTTCCTGGGCAGAATCCGGCACTTCCGGCCATTCCAATGGGACCGAAGCTGCCTATTGAGGATCGGGTTTACCGGTGCAGTTTTCGACTGGGCGGCACTGCTCCGCCACGATGCGCCCGGGTGCTGCCAGTACGGCATGGGACGCAGTATGGAAAATGCCTCTTTTACGCCCCCGGCGGCTCTCTTTTATAGGGTATTATCCACGGGCCGGCAGAGGATGCCGGTGGAGAGCCGCCTAAGAGGATTCGGTATCGCCTTGAAGACCGCTTTGACCTGTCGAGGACAATAACATGAAAAAATTGGGTGTATTTCTTTCCGCTTCCCTTCTGGCACTGACCGCCCAGGCCACCGATGTCGCCGGTGTCAGCATTCCGGATGAACTCAAGACCGTGGAATCCCAGCCGCTGAAACTGAACGGTGCCGGGGTGCGGGAAAAATGGATGATGGACCTGTATGTCGGCGCGCTGTACCTCAAGCAGCATGAGTCCGATGCCGTCAAAATCATCAAGACAGAGGATGCCATGGCCATCCGGTTGCAGATCGTGTCCGGCATGATCACCAGCGAGCGCATGACCAGTTCGACCCTGGAAGGTTTTGTAAACGCCACCCACGGCAATACTGCACCCATCCAGAAGGAAATCGACGCGTTCCTGTCCACATTCAAGGAACCCATCAAGGAAGGCGATGTGTTCGAAATGGTGTACGTGCCCAACGAGGGCGTGAAAATCTTCAAGAACAACGAGCTGAAAAACACTGTGGCAGGCCAGGAATTCAAGCAGGCACTGTTTGGCATCTGGCTGTCGGACAAACCCGCCCAGAAAAGCCTGAAGGATGAGATGCTGGGCAGCAAGAGCTGATCGATTGCAGCCAGGTAATCCGGGAGCCGGCACTGTCCGGCTCTTTTCTTCATAGTG
>JBMOPR010000031.1:0-4327 GCA_049323075.1 Pseudomonadota bacterium | reverse complement strand
CCGTACTGGTTTCGAGCATGCGGGAAGTGCAGAAGTCTGCCGCCTACCAGCCGGCCGCCGGTGACGACAGCGACGGCCTGTTCCGCAACATCGACACCTACTATGCCTACAGCAGCAGTGGCCAGCATGAAGGCGGCTCCTACGCCCAGGTCACCGAATACCTGATCGAAACCAATCTGTTCGACGGCAAGAATCGCAAGCTGAGCTGGTCAGTGATCACCCGCACCAGCGCGCCGAAAGACCTGCAGAAGGGCATCGAAGGCGTAACCGGCGCCGTGATGAAGCGGGCAGCAGAAGACAAGGCATTGTAAATTCTGCACCAGACGACTGCGTTAACGCGGAGACTGGAGGATCCGGTCCCGCTTGCGCTTGCGCTCCTCGCACAGGTCGAGCACCTGCTGACGTTCCCGCTCGCTCAGACTTGACCAGGCCCGGATCTCCGCCAGGGTGCGGCCACAGCCAAGGCAGACATCCTGCTCATCCAGGCAACAGTTGCGCACACAGGGCGATTGCAACGGATCGACTTGAGGGCGGGACGGATCAAACAGGGCCATGGTCAGAACCACCGGGGCCGGCCAGCGCCCCGCGCCACCCGGTCCACGCAACACCCTGCCGTGCTGAACGCCTTCATTATCACTGCCACCTCACACCTCCATTCCATCGCTGAAGGGTAGTACAGATCCAGCGACCTCACCGGACTTGCCCTGCCGGCGTACCTTTATTGAGCCCGCTCGGCCATGTCCGCGCGCGGCGAAGCGGTATCCTCGCCTGCGGGAGTGCGCACCCAGATTTCCACTCGCCGGTTGCGTTCGGCCTGCACAGAGTCCAGGCCCGCCACCAGCGTCGCATCCCCGGCCAGCGTCGCCACGCGGCCTTCGACTCCCTGCTGGCGCAGCAACCAGCGCACGTTTTGCGCCCGCAACCGTGAAAGTCCGCGCGCATCATCCGCCGGAGAATACCCCACCAACGTCACCGCCATGTCGGCTCCCCCCGGCTGACTCATGAATTCCGCCAGCCGCTGCACATCCTGCCGTGCCTTGTCGTCCAGTTCGGAAGAGCCCTGCTCAAAGCGGATGTTCATATTGAGACGGCTCCAGCCATCCAGGCGCGTGTCGGCGGACGTCACTGCCACCGGGTGCAGCGACTGGGCCACAAAGCCGCTTTCCGTTGCCACACGCTGCCCCGCATCCGAGCGCACATACTGCAGCAATGCCGCCAGCGCGGAAGGCCGCTGCCCCGCATCCAGGCTGTAGAAATAAAGTCGACGCGACAACGGGTAATCCTCGGTCGCCACCGTCAGTGCCGTGGGCGCCAGCGCGACGGCACCACCATCTGCCACTGCCAAAGCACGGGCATTGCCGATGTGCGCCAGGGGCACAAAGCCGATGGCGAACTCATCCGCCTGCACCGCGTCGGCCAGTTGCTCGTTCGATTCGAACCGGCGCGCACCCGCCGCCAGGGGCTGATCCTGCAATACCAGGGCATCAAAGGTATCGCGCGTACCGGATTTTTCATCCCGCGCCAGCAGATTCACCGGTCCCGGCGCACCACCGACCTCCGCCCAGTTGCGCACCCGGCCAGCAAACAGATCGCGAATCTGCCGCAGATCCAGTTTCCGCAGCGGATTGGCCGGATGCACGAGGATGGCAAGTCCATCGATGGCCACCACCTGTTCATGCCCGGCACTCTGCAGTTGCGCCAGTGTTCCCAGCGGCGCCGCTTCTTCCGGCCGGATACGGCGCGACGCTGCCGCCAGCACGGCCGATCCCTGGGCCAGCGCCTGAAAACCGGTGCGTGTGCCATGGGCCTGCACTGGCACCACCAGCTGCAGCGGGCGCGCCCCTGCCGCCAGCGTTCCGGTCACCTGCACGGCGTTATCGCCCACCGTTTTTATCGACACATCCCGCAGACCTTCGGCACGAAAAAATCCGGCCACCAGATTCGGCGCCAGATGCGCGCCGATGGTATTGGATCCTGCGATGCGGAACAGTTCCAGCCGCCCGTCCCGCGCGTCCTGCTGCAATAGGGCCTGCTGCCAATCCGGCAGCGGCGTCTCCGGCACGGCCACCACCAGGCGCGACCAGGCGAGCAAAAAAAACAAAAACCAACGCAGTCCATCACCAAGACGCATGCAAGGCACCTCAATCAACAGTCAGGAATATTACGATGACAGGAAGGGACCAACCCCTCGAGGAAATGTGGCGAATCGCCAAACAAAGAACGAAAGCGGCGGGATTATACTGATTCGAATTCGGAGCAGCGCAGCCGGATACAAAAATCAGACAAAAAATGCGCCGCTGAAAATAGCCACTCCTACTGCTTCGACAGCTCGCGGAAATCCGCCGCATAGTCGCGCAGCTTTTTTACCATGTGCTTGCGCTGGTCGCTGGACAGGCTTTTTTCCAGCGCCAGATACAGATCGATCAACAGTGCCTGGTTCTTTGCAAGCTTGCGCTGCAACTCTTCACTGCGGCCAAATTCCGGCGTGTCGAGCAGTTGCGTGAACGCCTGTTCATACGCGGCGCGATCACCACGCAGTTGCAGGATGCGGCGGAACTCCTGCTGCCACAGCAATTGCGTGTCATAAAATTCCTTGTGCATCAGCTCGAACTGCACCGACCACTCGGCGATCAGCTTGCGCTGGGGGTCATGCAGCGCGCCGGTCCAGCGCTCGGCATAATTGATCACTTCATGCTGGCGCTGCCGCCGCTGCTTGCCCGGGCTGGCCTGCACGTTTTCTTTCAGATATTTCGCGTTGTCTTCATCGAACTTGCGGAACAGGCTGGCCACCTGCTCGTCGCTGGCCATGGCGAACAGTTCCATCATGTCCGGCTTGAGGCGATCGATCATGGCCTGGGCCAGTTGCTCGGTGCGGGCCTGGATCATGGCGATATCGTCGTGGGACATGCCCTGCTCCGCCCGCTCTGCCACCTGCTCCAGAAAAGCCGCATATTGCGGTAACTGTTCACGCCGGTGCCAGGTCAGGTAGGCATCCAGCCGCTGCTTGAACAACTCTTTCTGTGGTCCATCCAGTTCCATGTAATCGTTCAGGTACCAGGGCACCAGCCAGTCCAGCTGGTTATAGACGAACCTTACCGCGCACCCGCTCAACACCAGCGCACAAACCAGCAATCCCAGCCAACGCCCCCACCGCTTCCCGCTCATCATGTTGCGCTTTCGCTTCTCCAGTCGTTCTGTTTTGAATGGTTGCTGCATTAGTTGAGCGTATTTCCCAGGCGCTGGCCAAACGGATTGTCACGGACGAACCGCATCAGTTCCTGCACCGCCGCGCCACTGCGCTGTTCCAGCGACTTCATTTCGTGTTCGAACCTGCGTTGCTGTTTTCGTTCCAGGGCCTTCCAGCGGGAATGGGTCGGGATATGACGGGTGGCATGGTAGATTTCGAAGACCGGAGAAAAACGCTGGCGGGTGTCACAGTCCAGGGACAGATTGTCCAGCAGGACCGCCATTCGGATGCAGCCTTCTGTAAGCGGGCACTGCTCATCCAGTACGGCGCGGGCAATCAGATTCAGGCTGGAATAGATATAGTCGATCCGCTCCATTTCCTTCTGCGCCTGCTGCTCCCGCATCGCACGGATCCTGCGCTGCTGCTGGCCCACCTGCCACCACAGCCGCGCCGCCACTACCGCCAGCACCAACACTACTGCCGCCATGCCACCCAACAACCAGCCCTGACTCATGTTCCTACCCGGAATTGAACGCCGTGGCGCAGTATAACATCGCCGTTTATGCTGAATCGCAACCCATCCGGTCCGCGGAGAAGCCATCACATGACATCCATCCATCACCTGCTCCGCCTTCTGGCCCTGCTCGTTGTCCTGTGCGGACTTATGGCGGCCTGCAGCAAAAATCCCGACGAAGCCCGCCTGCTGCAACGGCTCGATGCCCTGGAAACCGCGCTGCAGGAAAAACAGGCTGATGCCGTGCTGGACCTGCTCACCGATCGCTTCACTACCGGCCGGGGCGAGACCCGCGATGACGTGAAGCGGCTGCTGCTGCTCCACTTCTTCCGCAATCGCAACATAGGTGTGGTGCGCAGCCAGACAGATGTGACGCTGGACGAAGCAGACCCTGTACAGGCCAGCATCCACTTCCATGCGCTGGTCACCGGCGGAGAAGGGCTGCTGCCGGAACGGGGCAGACAGTTCCGGGTGGAGTCGCACTGGCTGTTTGAGAAAGGTGATCCTGCCCAGTCACGACGGACACGAGCTTAAGCGGCTTTTTGTGCCTCGAACGCTTCCGGACTGATATAGCCATTGGCGCTGTGTCGGCGGTTCCGATTGTAGTCCACTTCGATATATTCGAA
>JBMOPR010000030.1:0-4332 GCA_049323075.1 Pseudomonadota bacterium | reverse complement strand
ATCAACCCTGGTAATTCCGGGGGAGCGCTCGTGGATCTCAGGGGTCAGCTGGTGGGCATCAACACCGCCATTATCGCGCCGGCCGGCGGCAATGTCGGCATTGGTTTCGCCATCCCCATCAACATGGCCATGAACAGCGTCAACCAGATTCTGGACAAGGGTGAAGTGAAGCGCGGCCAGCTGGGCGTAGTGATCCAGGATCTGACCCCGGATCTGGCGGAAGCCTTCGACCTGAAAGGCAGGCAGGGTGTGGTGGTATCGGAAGTGCAGAAGGACTCGGCGGCGGATGATGCCGGTATCGAGGCAGGCGACGTGCTGATCGAGCTGGATGGCAAGCCACTCACCAGCGCCGGTCAGCTGCGTAACCAGGTGGGTCTGAAGCAGATCGGTGACAAGGTGAAGGTCAAGCTGCTGCGGGACGGTGACTCCCGCGAATTGACAGTGAAGATCGGCGAGCCCAGCGACAAGGTGGTGGCCTCAGAAGGTCTGCACCGTTTTCTGGAAGGTGCCAGTCTTGCGGCCAGCAGCGATCCCCAGGGTGTGGAGGTGAAAGGCATCGAGCCTGGCTCTGCGGCCGAGCAGTCTGGCCTGCAGGAAGGGGATGTCATCATCAGTGCCAACAAGAAGCGGGTGGACAGCGTGGATTCCCTGCGCAAGGCGGTCGCTGGCAGTGACCAGCTGCTGTTGCGCGTCGTGCGGGGCAACATGGCCCTGTATCTGGTTCTGCGTTGATATGTTCACCGGCCACGTCGTTCACGTTGACGTGGCCGGTACCCCGCCCCTCGCTCGGCGCCTTCAATTGCCTGCCTACCTTGAGGTTAATTTGATTCCGGGCAAATTATGGGCCCGGTATCCCTCCTAGAATGGGACATGCCCGTATTTTTATGTCTAAAGGTTCTACTTTTTAGATAAAAAATGTTTTCCGGGCGACCTGGAATCATAAAATATCGGTCCAACCTGGTGAGCAACGAAGTTTCAGTGGCCATGTCCGAAAAGAAAATATCCTTTTTCTCGCGCCTGGTGGGCGGTCGTCGCAAGGGCCGCACCGGTGCGCTCACGCCTGACGATATCCGCCGCAAACTGGAAGGCTACCGCAATACCGATGGCCCCGCGCAGTTCGGGGCGGCGCGCATTTACTCGGTTCAGGAAGTGGACGAAGCCGCTGTTGCCGAGGCGCAGCCTCCCGCGGAGGGCGGGAAGCCACCTGCTGAATGACATATCAGGTGCTTCTGCGCATCAGATACAGCCGCACTATTTTCGCAATTGACAATAATTATCATTAGAGATATCGTTAACCCAGTCCAGCGTCAGGAGACCGGGTTCCATGTACATCTGCATCTGCAAGGCCGTTACTGAAAAACAGATTCAGCAACATCTGGCTGAAGGCGTGAATTCCTACCAGGAACTGCGGGAGCGGACCGGAGTCGCCACCCAATGTGGCAAATGCAGTGGTGACGCCCGATCCTGCATGCGCCAGCACCAGTCCTCCCCGAACGTTTCCCTTTACGTGCCCTGACCCCTGCGTTAGCCTTGGGTGGTTAGGCAGTAGCCACCCAGGGGAGACAGCGTATGCAGGGCGACAAGAAAGTCATCGAATACCTCAACAAAATCCTCGGCAATGAACTGATCGCAATCAATCAGTACTTCCTCCACAGCAAGATGTACAAGAACTGGGGCTTCGGCGAGCTGGGGGAGCACGAATACCACGAATCCATCGACGAAATGAAACATGCGGACAAGTTGACTGACCGCATCCTGTTTCTGGAGGGCCTGCCCAATTACCAGCATCTGGGCAAGCTGCGCATCGGGGAGAACGTCAAGGAAATGCTGCAGTGCGATCTGGATCTTGAACGGGATGCGTTGCCGGTGCTGAAGGAAGGCATTGCTTACTGCGAAAAGGTTCAGGACTACATTTCCCGCGAGCTGATGGTGAAAATCCTGGACTCGGAGGAAGAACACATCGACTGGCTGGAAACCCAGCTCAGCCTGATCGACCAGGTCGGCTTGCAGAATTACCTGCAGTCCAAGATGAGCAGTTGATCGTGCAGGGTGTGGGACGGGCGTGATGCAGTGCCTGCTCCTGCACCGGTTGTTATTCCCTTCACTTCGTCAGTATGGCGTCCAGTGCCATCGGTAACTCCGGATACTGAAACTCAAATCCGCTGGCCAGCGTGGCCGCGGGTATTACCCGCTGGCTGTCCAGCAGCAACGATGCGCTTTCACCCAGCAGGAGCTTCAGTGCAGCAGCCGGTGTCTTCAGCATGGCGGGGCGGTGCAGCTGATGCGCCAGCGCGCGGGTGAATTCAGCATTGCGCACGGGATGCGACGTGCTGCCATTGAATGCCCCGCAGCATTCCTCCCTCTGCAGCAGATGCAGGATGAGATGGCACAGATCATCCCGGTGAATCCAGGAGAACCACTGACGACCACTGCCGAGTGTGCCGCCCGCTCCGAGCCGAAATGCCGGTAGCATCCGTTGCAGCGCGCCGCCGTCCCGGTCCAGTACCACACCGATCCGCACGCGACAGACCCGCATACCCAGAGCGCCGGCTGTTTGCGCCTCTGCTTCCCAGTCATGGCAAAGTTGGGCGGCGAACCCGGTGCCCGCACGGCTGGTCTCGATGCATTCCTTATCCCCACAATCCCCGTAGTAGCCGATGGCAGAGCCATTGATCAGTGCCCGTGGTCGTGGACTGCAACTGCTCAGTGCATCCAGCAAGTGGCGGGTGAAGTCGATGCGACTGTTCCTCAGAACGTGTTTGCGCGCAGTGCTCCAGCGACCGTCCATGATCGGTTCGCCGGCAAGATTGATGACAGCATCGATGGCGGGAAGGTGCGGTATTTGACCCAGTTCACCGATGACGGCCACACCCGCGCCACAGATGCGGCTGACCTGCTGTGCCGGCCGGCGCGAAAAAACGCTGATTCGGTATCCCGCATCGAGTGCCAGTTTGCACAGGCGCTGTCCGATGAATCCGGTGCCGCCGGTGATGAGCAGATGGGCCATGCGGGGCTCCCTGGGTGCGGTTGGGGTGCCTTCACTTTAGTGCAGTGCTCGTGGCCCCGCAATCGCGGTTGCTGTTGCCATCCGTTGCCGCATCCTCCCGCGGTTTGTTCCGTCCGTTCAAGCTCGCACCTGTGCGCATTGACACGTTATTTGCGGTGCAGGCATTCCTGTATCGATGGACGCAGATGGGCCGGCACCAGTTCCATCATGCGCTTGCGCGCCTTTGCCAGCATGGTGCGGGTATTCGAAAGGCTGCAGCCGGTCAGATCGGCGATCTCGTGGGAATCCATCTTGTCGCACACGGCGTAGCGCACATGCCAGTACTGCACGGGTGTCAGATGGGCGCGCAACAATTCCAGCATCATGGCGACGCGCTCGTCTCCATTGCGGTCGTCTGCGTCCGGCCCCTGGATGGAAGGCTCAACTGCCGCTGCAGCGTAAAGCGGTGTGAAATGTTGCCCGCCGAAGGGCATGAGGGGAACCGGGCTGGCCTGTTCTGTCCCGATTTCTGTGAGCACAAACTCCTCCTCGCTGTATTCGGGCAGACGGTCGAGGGCGACGTAGGACGGATACTCCCGGATCAGCGCTTCCACCATGCGGGTCATGGTGATCATTTTCAGGGTGCCGAGCATGATCTGGTTGCGGCGTTCACCGCGAGCGTCCAGATTGCGCTGGTGCACGGCAGACAATGGCTTGTGAGCGACGTCGCAGAATAGCCCCGGCAGGCTGTCGACGGCATCGCTGGGCAGATTTCGGGTGCCCACCTTCTTGACCAGACTGGTGCAGTAGCGGTTGAAGTTGGCAACGATGAAAAGATGAATGTCGAGATTTTCCCACGCATTGTCTGGCCAGTTCGCCAGATTGCGGTACTGGTTGATACCCACGTCCATAATGACTCCTGTCCTCGCTATTGGTCGAAGCCTGCACTGGACCCCCGTCCGCATGGCCTCGCCTTTCCCCTGTGAAACCGGGTGCGGAAATAGAGTAACAACCGGTTTTTTTTGAAACAATAGCAGGTGGTCGGAATGCTCGGTTTCTTGCGTGGTTTTGTGAAAATAACCGGAATTTTCGAGCGCGTGCTTGGTCACTTCCGGTGAAAAAAATACGGCTACAAATGTATAAAAAAATAGGGCCAGAAAAATTCACGGTTTGTTTGTGTGTGGTGCGTCTGTAGTTGGATCTGGTTGATTTGACGGAACAGATTCATGCGCCGCAATTTGCATCGCGCCATCATCTGCCTGGTTTGAAAAGTACAGGTGATCGCGGATGGGATAGCGGCGTTTTCCGGTGTGTGGTGGTGAGTCAATTGCAGGAAGTGATTCTGC
>JBMOPR010000029.1:0-4334 GCA_049323075.1 Pseudomonadota bacterium | reverse complement strand
TCTGTCGCAGTTGACGGTTCCACCAGCACGCGATCGCTGGCATTGTCCCGGTTCGGCGCCGGCAGCAACGAGCGCGCCACCTTGCCATTCGGTGTCAGCGGCAGTGCATCCATCGTCACGAAATGGGCGGGCACCATGAATTCCGGCAGCTGCTTTTTCAGATGCGCGCGCAGATCGTTTGCCGAAAGCCCGTTTGACGAAAGCTCACCCGCCTGGAACACAACATAAGCCACCAGTTCCTTGCGCCCGGGTTGATCCTCGCGGGCGATAACCGCGCAGGCCTTGACGGTGGACAGCTGACGCAAGGTCGCTTCGATTTCGCCGGGCTCGATACGGAAACCGCGAATCTTCACCTGGGTGTCGATCCGGCCCAGATATTCGATTTCGCCATCGGGCAGAAAACGCGCCAGATCGCCGGTGCGATACAGCTTCTCGCCTGGCGCACCAAACGGATCGGGGAAGAATTTGTCGGCGGTCTGGCGGGCATCGCGCAGATAACCAGGGCCAACACCATCGCCACCGATGCAGAGTTCACCGGGCACACCTTCCGGCACCATGCGACGCTGCTCGTCGAGAATATAAACGCGCACGTTGTCGATGGGGCGTCCGATGGGAATGCTGTTGCCCTGGTAGGCATCCACATCGTTCACCACATGAATGGTGGCGATGTCGGTACATTCGGTGGGGCCGTAACTGTTCACCAGTCTGGCCGCGCTGTGCTGCAGCCAGTGCCGCAGGCGGTCGAAATCGATCGGCTCGCCGCCGAGGAAAATGTAGCGCAGGGATTGCAGCTGCTGCAGATCCTCCGCCTCCTCCACCAGCGGATAAAACGCGTTGGGCGCGCAGTTGATCCAGCTGACGCGGTGTCGTGCAATCTGCGCGATCAGGTCCGCCGGATCGTATTCATGCCGGGTGGGAATCACGAGCGCGGCACCGGAAACCAGCGGAGCAAACAGGTTCTTCTGGGTCAGGTCGAAGCCGATGGCGCTGATCAGCAGCACACGATCCCGCTCGCCCAGATGGAAGTCGCGGCAATACCACGCCTGCAGGTTCACCTCGGCGCGATGATAGGCAGCCGTGCCCTTGGGCTTGCCCGTGGAGCCGGAGGTGTAGATGACGTACAGTAGGTTCTCCGCCGAACCCTGCGGCGCGGGCCGCGCTGTGGAAGTCGCCTGCAAAACCGCAGCGGACTGATCGACAAAGAAAACGCAGCTCGCTGCTGTTTTGACGGCATCGGCAAGATCGGAACGGGCGATCAACACCTTCACGCCGGAATCTTCGATCATGTACTGCAAGCGTTCGGCGGGATACGCCGGGTCCAGCGGCAGATAGGTGGCGCCGGTTTTCAGAATACCCAGCAACGCTTCGATCAGTTCGACAGAACGGGTCAGGCACAGGCCCACCACATCGCCGGAACGCACACCCATTTCCATCAGCACATGGGCGTAACGATTGGCCTGCGCTTCCAGCTGGCGATAACTCAGTTGCGCGTCACCACACAATAATGCGGGCAGATCCGGCGTGCGATCCACCTGACGTTCGAACATCGCCTGCATCGTCAGCGTGCGGTCATAGTCGCGCGCCGTGTCGTTCCAGGCATGCAGGCGCTGCATTTCCGCGGGTGTCAGCACGGAGATACTGGCAATCGTGCTTTCCGGCTGACGGCAGACTGCCTGAAGGATCGCAATGTAATGATCGATCAGCCGCTGCACGGTGCGCTTCTCGAACAGGCCGGTGCGATACACCACCTCGCCTTTCAGGCCGCCATCCAGTTCCACCATGCTGAAATCCAGATCGAACTTCGCCACCACATCCTGCTGCGGCAGGTTGGCGATTTTCAGGCCCGGCAAGGTGAAATTGGCGTCCATCGGCACGTTCTGCAACGAGAACATCACCTGGAACAGGGGCGAATGCAGCAGATCGCGCTCGCGCACGATTTCATCCACCAGGCGCTCGAACGGCACGTCCTGATGAGCGTAGGCATTCAGCGTGTTCTGGCGCAGCTGCTGCACCAGTTCCACAAACGGCATCGACGGCTGCACATCACCGCGCAACACCAGCGTATTCACGAAAAAGCCGATCAGCGATTCAATGTCTTCGTGATTGCGCCCGGCAATCGGGCTGCCCACGCTGATATCGGTCTGGTTGCTGTATTTCGCCAGCAGCACCATGTAGGCCGCCATCAGCGTCATGTACAGGGTGGCGCCCTGCTGCCGGGTCAGCTGGTTGAGCTGCGCAGTCAGCTGCGGGTCGATGGAAAAATTCAGCACATTGCCGGCAAAGCTGGTGTCGGCGCGGCGCGGGCGATCGGTCGGCAGATTCAGCACTTCCACGCCGGTCAGCTGCTGGCGCCAGTAACCGACCTGACGTTCCAGCTCATCGCCGCTCAGCCACTGCCGCTGCCACTGGGCAAAATCCACGTACTGAATCCGCAGCGGTGGCAACGGCGAAGGCCGCCTGTGCAGGAAAGCGTCGTACAGAATGCCCAGTTCGCGCATCATCACGCCGTTGGACCAGCCATCGGACGCAATGTGATGGGTATTCACCAGCAACAGCCAGTCATCCGGCCGCAGTGAAATCAGTTCCACCTGGAACAGCGGGCCCGTCGCCAGATCGAACGCATGCGCCTGCCACTGGGCAATACGCTCGCGTATTTTCGGCTCCAGCGCGTCGTCAGACAGGGTGGAATAATTCCGCTTCTGCAGGTGCCAGTCACCGCCATTGCCAATCCGCTGGCAGGGCTGTTCATCCACCATGACGGTATGCGACCGCAGCACGGCATGACGCTGCACGATTTCCTGCAACGCCTGCTCAAACGCGCTCACATCCAGCCGGCCCTTGACGCGGAACGCACCGGGCATGTTGTAGGCCGTGTTACCCGGATCCAGCTGGTCTAGGAACCACAACCGCTGCTGTGCGAACGACAGCGGCTGCGGCACGGTGTAATCCACGGTTGTAATCGGCGGAACATTTTCGATCTGCTGCGCGCGATTGATCGCCACTGCCAGATCGGCGATGGTGGGTGCAATGAACAGTTCACGCACCGCTATCTGCACGCCCAGCTGCTTTTTCACGCGCGACAGAATGCGGGTGGCCAGCAGCGAGTTGCCACCGAGATCGAACAGGTTGTCCAGCATCCCCACCTGCGGCTTTTGCAGCAGATCCTGCCAGATCGCGGCCAGCTGCGCTTCCAGTTCGGAGCGCGGCGCCACATAGACGCTGGCCTGCGCAATAACGGCGGCCGGATCAGGCAATGCCTTGCGATCGATTTTGCCGTTCGGCGTCAGCGGCCACTGCGGCAGCGTCACAATGGCCGCGGGAATCATGTATTCCGGCAAATGCTCCCGCATCCGCCCGCGCCAGTCCTCAACCACCGGCTGCGGCGAAACCACATACGCGATCAGCTTGTCGTCCTTCACCAGCGCCAGGCCATCTTCCACCTCCGGCAACTGTTTCAGCGCGTGCTCGATTTCACCCAGTTCAATGCGCAGGCCGCGCAGTTTGATCTGGAAATCCTTGCGCCCCAGGTATTCGATATCGCCATTGGGCAGGTAGCGGCCCAAATCGCCGGTGCGATACAGCTTGCCGGCGCCGATCGGATTCTGGATGAACACGCTCTGCGTCAGTTCATCGCGATTGATATAGCCGAGGCCAACCCCGACACCGGCCACACAGATCTCGCCTGACAGACCCGGCACCACCTGTTGCAGGTTGTCGTTGAGAATGAACAGTTGCAGGTTGTCCACCGGCTTGCCGATGGGCAGCACCTGGTTAACCGACTCGATGTGATCCACCTTGTGCCAGGCCACCACGTCGGTACATTCGGTGGGGCCGTAACTGTTGATCAGCTGTGCGTGACAACCGTGAGTCGACAGCCAGGGATACAACGCCGCCAGACGGATCGGTTCACCACCCAGCACGACATAGCGCAGGCTCTGCAATGCGCGGTAACCATGGGGGGCGGCAGATTCCACCAGCGGATAAAACGCGCTGGGCGCGCAGTTCACCCAGGTCACCCTGTGCTGTTCGATCAGATGCAGCAGTTCGGCTTCATCGAACAGTTCCATTGCCGGCAGCACAAGTGCGGCGCCTGCCAGCAGGGGCGCGAACAGATTTTTCTGGGTCAGGTCGAAGCCCACCGCACTCACCAGCAGGGTGCGGTCCTGCGCAGTCACATTCAGCGCCGACAGGTACCAGTGCTGCAGGTTGGTTTCGCCGCGATGCTGCACCATGGCGCCTTTCGGCTGCCCGGTGGAGCCGGAGGTATAAATAACGTAAATCTGCTGATCGGGATCGATCGCCACACCCGGGTTGTGCGCCGGCATGTCCGCCAG
>JBMOPR010000028.1:0-4340 GCA_049323075.1 Pseudomonadota bacterium | reverse complement strand
AGCGTCTGCTGGACATCACCCTGATCACCCACCGCCAGCCGGCGGCCATCAGCGAGCGTCTGCGCGAATACCAGCAGCTGCCGGACCTGGAACTGGAACTGAAACAACGGATTGAGGAATGGATCAAGGGACTTGCGTCTCTGCAGCAGGCGCCGACGACGGATGCAAATCTGGAAGCGACCCTGTACCGGGAATTCAGCGATGTGTTCAACCTGAAGCATGAATTCATTCTGGACGAAAGCAGGCGTCCGCTGGCCCTGGCATGGCGTGCGCAGCTGCAGAAGGCAAGCCACACCGTAAGCGACAAAACCGAAACGGCCCGTCACCTGTACCTGATTTCCATTCTGGAACGCATGCTGGGGGACCAGAGTGAGCTGTCGCTGGCCAACCTCTACCTGAAAGAATGTGTTCAGCTCAGCGTGCCTACCTATTCCCGCAAATGCCTCAACGAATATGAGGCTCACCTGTATTTCTACTATGGCGGCAGTGCCGGTGTGAATCTGCCACCGGAAGTGATGCAGGAACTGAACACAATGCGAGCCAGCCTCAAACCCGGGCTATAACGACGGACTCAGAGGAAAAACAGCTGGTAAATGGCAATGGGAATGACACCGCTGGCGCCGACAAACAGGGAAAACCAGAGATGACCAAAGCGGGACTTGACGGCCCGCTCCAGCTGCCAGAACAACCCGGCATACAGAACGATCAGCACTAGGTAAATGCGCTTGTTGATCAGACCGATCAACACCAGCGCAGCCACCGATAACAGTGAATAACCGACGGACTTGAGCCAGCGGTCCCGTTCCCAGCCGCTGGCATGGCGGCTCGCGAACAGGGAGGCCGCCAGCACAAACAGGATCACGCCAATCGAGACGACATCCATGTCTGCTCATTCCTTCACGAGTTACGGATCAGGTAATCAAATGCCGCCAGGGAAGCCTTGGCACCCTCACCCATCGCAATGATGATCTGCTTGTAGGGAACCGTAGTACAGTCGCCTGCCGCGAACACACCGGGCACGGACGTCTGGCCACGATCATCCACAATGATCTCGCCACGATTGCTCAATTCCACCGTACCTTTCAGCCAGTCGGTGTTCGGCACCAGACCAATCTGCACGAACACACCCGCCACATCCACACGATGAACGTCGCCACTGACGCGATCCTTGTAGATCAGGCCATCCATCTTGTGGCCGTCACCGGTCACCTCGGTGGTCTGTGCCGACAGGATCACCGTGATATTGTTCATGCTGTACATTTTTTTCTGCAGTATGGCGTCCGCGCGCAGCTTGCTGTCGAATTCCAGCACAGTGACATGCTCGACGATACCCGCCAGATCGATGGCCGCCTCGATGCCCGAGTTGCCGCCACCAATCACTGCCACCCGCTTGCCCTTGAATAGCGGGCCGTCGCAGTGCGGGCAGTAGGCCACGCCCTTGGTGCGGTATTCCGTTTCGCCCGGCACGTTCATGTTGCGCCAGCGGGCACCGGTGGAAAGGATCACCGTCTTGCTGCGCAGCGAGGCGCCGTTTTCAAACTTGATATGGACCATGCCATTACCCGACTGGCTGGCCGGCACCAACGCGGTCGCACGCTGATTGTTCATGATGTCCACTTTGTAGTGCTTGACGTGGGCCTCCAGCGCGCCAGCCAGCTTGGGCCCCTCGGTTTCCAGCACGGAAATGAAGTTTTCAATGGCCATGGTATCCATCACCTGGCCGCCGAAACGCTCTGCTGCGACGCCGGTGCGGATGCCCTTGCGCGCAGCGTAAATGGCCGCCGACGACCCCGACGGACCGCCGCCCACCACCAGCACATCGAACGCTTCTTTCTGCTCCAGCTTGGCCGCTTCTCGGGCAGCCGCACCGGTATCGATCTTGCCGAGTATTTCTTCCAGCGTCATGCGGCCCTGGCCGAACGGTTCACCGTTCAGGTACACCGCAGGCACGCCCATGATCTCGCGCTGGTTCACTTCGTCCTGGAACAGCGCACCATCGATCATCACATGGCTGATGTTCGGATTCAGCACCGCCAGCAGGTTCAATGCCTGCACCACATCGGGACAGTTGTGGCAGGTCAGCGAAATAAAGGTTTCAAAATTGAATTTGCCGTCGAGCGACTTGATCTGTTCGATCACTTCCGGCTCGACTTTCGGTGGATGCCCGCCCACCTGCAACAGGGCCAGCACCAGCGACGTGAATTCGTGGCCCATTGGAATGCCGGCAAAGCGCACGCTGCCCATGTTGGCACCGGCGCGATACAGCGCGAACGAGGGCTTGCGCTCCTTGTCATCGCGGCTCACATTCAGCTTGATCTTGTCGGTCAGCCCCACGATGTCGTTCAGCAGGTCCAGCATTTCCTGCGAATGGGCACTGTCATCAACGGATGCGTTGATCTCCAACGGGTAAACAACCCGTTCCAGATACGCCTGCAACTGACCTTTGAGTGTTGTGTCCAGCATGTTCGACTCCTGAGATTGACTCGGACTGAATTAATCAGTTTTGCTCACCCGGCAGCAAATGCCGGGCATAAAAAGCCCCGCCGTCAGGCAGGGCTTCCATGTGTGCCTGAAAGAACTGTCCGTCGCCGGATCAGATCTTGCCGACCAGATCCAGAGAAGGAGCGATGGTCTTGGCGCCTTCTTTCCACTTGGCCGGGCAGACCTGGCCAGGATGGCTGGCAACGTACTGGGCTGCCTTGAGCTTGCGCAAGGTTTCAGATACATCGCGTGCAATCGCGTTGTCATGCACTTCCAGGGTCTTGATCACGCCTTCCGGGTTGATGATGAAGGTGCCACGCAGTGCCAGACCTTCTTCCGGAATGTGTACGCCGAAGGCGTTGGTCAGTTGGTGAGTCGGGTCGCCCACCAGCGGGAACTTGGCCTTGCCTACTGCAGGCGAGGTTTCGTGCCACACTTTATGGGAGAAATGGGTGTCGGTGGTGACGATGTAGACTTCAGCGCCGGCTTTCTGGAATTCGGCGTAGTTGTCGGCAGCGTCTTCCACTTCGGTGGGGCAGTTGAAGGTGAAGGCAGCCGGCATGAAAATCAGGACAGACCACTTGCCCTTCAGGGACTGCTCGGTAACTTCAACGAACTTGCCATTGTGGAAAGCCTGGGTCTTGAACGGTTGAACCTGGGTATTGATCAGTGACATTTTGAAGTATCTCCTTGGTTTGTGGTCAGGTACGGTGCAAAGCATAAGGATCTTGTGGCTTTCAAACAAATTGAATGTTTTTTGAGGACGGATAGCCAAAAGCTATTGCTCATAAAGCAGTCAATTGAATCCGGGCCGGCCATGGGATGGTAACAAAATCCGGCCAGGAGCCGGGAGAAATGGATCTGGAGAGGGCTGCCACGGGAAGGATACGGCAGCAAATGGTGCCGGAACCGGAATCGAACAGGAAGTCATACTTGCAGGGTTTTGAGGTAGGCAATTCTTTATCGTACCCCCAACCATACCCCCAAATCCGAAAGTACCTTCCTGAGGTGGCCATTACCTGGCCTGCAGTCATAAGACGCGGAACCTGCGAACTCATCTGAGTCGCGGATGATCCAGTTTAAAAGCTGGCGCCGATAGGCACATTCAGGTGACTGGATGTCAACCAAATTAATTGATAGCCTGAGGTCGGTAGCTACCAGCGCAACGAGCTTGGGCTATCCAAACCATACTTGCATCGGCGGCGCCTTGCCGCTTTGGGGATAACAATGAAAAAATAGTCCTTATCGCGCTGACCTGTGCGACTCTCGGCTGCGCAACCGCCGATTACACTACCGGTCGTGATTTTTCGACTAAAACCGTCAACAAGATCGAAAAAGGCAAAACTACAACGGAAGAGCTGGTTGTTTTGATGGTGCAGCCCTTAGCAAAAGCTGTGATATCTGCCAGCGAAGAAAAGTGGACCTACACGTACATAAATTCCAGCTCATCAGCCCAATCCCATATCCTCACCACCAAGGTGGAGACCACCGGTATCCAGAAGACCCTGGATGTGCTGGTTAAGGATGGGGTAGTTATCAACTTTGCGTATACAGAGAACCCCTTGGGCGGGTTGAAGATGTGATTCCTCACTCTACCAATCCATCTGGGACATACCGCCTCGCAGCACGGTTCCGAGTCGCGACGGGATCTTTGCAAGTCCTTGAGGTCGTGCCACGCCCTTTAGGTGTACCGGCAAATCCAGTGCAATGATTTCAACAGGGCGCAAGTCGTTCACAATTAATAACAAAATATTATAAACAAAATATTCAATCGGTTAAAATCATATTAACAGCTTATGCACAAACCTATCCACAGGTTAGGTTGACATGCCTGACAGCGGACCCATAATCATTTATAT
>JBMOPR010000027.1:0-4353 GCA_049323075.1 Pseudomonadota bacterium | reverse complement strand
CAGGTGGAATTCATCGTCTGCACCAACCCCGGCCAGCCGGCCAAGCCGCTGGGCAAGGTGGCATCCGGTGGCGAGCTGTCGCGGATCAGTCTGGCGATCCAGGTGGCCTGCGCGGCGAAAACCAATGTCGCCACGCTGGTGTTCGACGAAGTGGACGTGGGCATCGGCGGCGCCGTGGCGCAAATTGTCGGCAAGCTGCTGCGGGAACTGGGCCGCAGCAACCAGGTGCTGTGCGTCACCCACCTGCCCCAGGTGGCCGCGCAGGGCCACACCCACCTGCATGTGAACAAGCAGACCAAACGCAACCAGACCCACACCGATATCGCAGCGCTGGCCCAGGATGAAAAGGTGAGCGAGATCGCCCGCATGCTCGGCGGCCTGAAAATCACCGAGCAGACCCTGGCTCACGCCCGGGAACTGATTGCGGACAGTCAGGACTGACGGCGCTGAACCGTCTGAAAACAGCCGGCAGCCTGATCGACACGGATTTCACATCAGCAAGAGAGAGGGGGCACCATGAA
This sequence comes from Pseudomonadota bacterium, assembly GCA_049323075.1. Taxonomy (GTDB): domain Bacteria; phylum Pseudomonadota; class Gammaproteobacteria; order Pseudomonadales; family Ketobacteraceae; genus Ch67. The sequence continues at coordinate 3,832 of JBMOPR010000027.1, read as the reverse complement.
AGTCAAAGTCGCGCAAGCCAGCACCATCGTCGAAGGCAAGAACAGCTGCGTCAAGCTGCAGGACCGCAAGATTCTGCTGATCCGCCATAAAGGCAAAATCCACGCCCTGGAAAACCGCTGTCCACACGTTGGCATGCCGCTGGAAAAGGGCAAGGTGGAAGACGGCGTGATCACCTGCCCCTGGCACGGTTCCAGTTTCGATATCGCCACTGGTGAAAACCGGGACTGGGTGAATTCACTGCTGGGAATGTCGGTACCGAAATGGACCGCGAAGATGATTACGCTGGGAAAATCGCCCCAGCCGGTCCGCACTTACGCGGTGGACATTCAGGGCGATGATGTCATGGTGGAACTGGACTGACAGGGCCTGTACGTGGCCGGGGAACCCAACCTATTTCTTCTTCGGCTTCACGTACAGAACCAGGTTGTGGTCCACCAGTTCATAGCCGTGCTTTTTGGCGATGGCATGCTGGAGCTTCTCGATATCCTCATCGATGAACTCGATGACCTTGCCGGTTTCCAGGCACACCATATGGTCATGGTGATCACCTTTCGCCAGCTCGAATACGGAATGACCGCTATCGAAGTGCAGGCGGCTCACCAGCCCGGCGCTTTCGAACTGGGTCAGCACCCGGTATACCGTGGCCAGCCCCACGTCCTCACCCGCCTCCAGCAGCGCCTTGTAGACGTCTTCCGCACTCAGGTGATGGGTGTGGGACGCCTCCAGTATCTGCAGGATCTTCACCCGGGGCAGGGTGACTTTCAAACCGGCTTTTCGCAGTTCCTGATTTTCCATAGTCATCGGGGATCTTTATTCGCTTTCAGATTTCTAACGCTGACGGGATACATGTATCATGGACGTCTTTTTTGGCGAAGATAGTGGAAAACACCACCAGATGCAAAAATTGTTGAGAATTTTACTCATCTTTTCCCTGATTCCCACCACGCTTGTCACCAGCGCCTGCAGTTCGCTGCGATTCCCCGGCGTATTCCGTATCGACGTGGGCCAGGGCAACCTGATTACCAAGGACATGGTGGACAAACTGCGGGTGGGCATGACCCCCCGCCAGGTGCGCTATGTGATGGGATCGCCCATGATCGCCGACACCTTCCATCCGGATCGCTGGGATTACCTGTATAACCTCGAAACGGGCAAGGGCATTTTCATTGAAAACCATCTGGTGCTGTATTTCGAGGGCGAGCGCCTGGCCCGCATCGACAACACCGAGTACAAGGACCCGGAGCAGCTGCGTAACGACCTGATGAAGCAGCTGGGCATCGAAGTCAAGCAGAACACCACCGAAATGGGCACCCCCGCGCCGGTCGAGGAACCCCGCGACGCTGGCCCGGCCGCCCCCATCTGAGACGAGGGCTCAGTCGTCCTCCGCGTCGTCCATTTTGGCGGCGGCGCGTTTCTTGCGAACTTCCTTGGGGTCGGCGATCAGGGGTCGGTAGATTTCCACCCGCTCGCCGTCTTCCAGCACCCGCTCCTTCGGCTTGCGCTCGGCCTTGCCGAACACGCCCATCGGGGCTTTTTCCAGGTCAAGTCCGTCGAATTTGGTAGCGATGCCGGACTGCACGGCGGCCTCGAACAGGGTAGTGCCCTTTTTCACCTGCAGCGGCACCACCAACTGCCGGTCCGGCAGGGCGTAGGCCACTTCCACCCGGATGCTGTCTCCCATCGTTTTCCCCTTTTACTGCCTTGCGGTGTTGAACGGAATTGACCATTGTCCCACGATTTATCGCAGCGGCCAAAACCGCTGACGACAGCGCGCCGGTTAAATCCTATAATCGGTGCCCCTTTTAGCCATTCAGCCTGGATTCTGTCGAACAGCACATGTCGAACAAGAAAGATGGCGGCGGTACCATCGCCCTGAACAAGAAAGCCAAGCACGAGTACTTCATCGAGGAGCGCTTCGAGGCGGGCCTGGCGCTGCAAGGCTGGGAAGTGAAAAGCCTGCGTGCCGGCAAGGTGAACCTGCTGGACAGCTATGTGCTGATGAAGGATGGCGAGGGCTATCTGTTCGGCGCGCACATTTCGCCGTTGCCGACCGTCTCGACCCACTTCGTGCCGGACCCGCTGCGGTCGCGCAAGCTGCTGCTGCACAAGCGCGAGCTGGGACGCATTTTCGGCGCCATCGCCAAGCAAGGCATGACCTGTGTTCCACTGGCGCTGTACTGGAAGAATGGCAACGTGAAATGCGAAATCGCCCTGGCCAAAGGCAAGCAGTTGCACGACAAGCGCGCCACTGAGCGCGACCGCGACTGGAACCGGGAGAAGGGCCGGTTGCTGAAGAACGGCTGAATCTGTTATCCCCCCACCCACTCATAGTCACCCGGATTCAACCGCCGCGTCAGTGCGCGATAGCGGAAGGTGAACCCCGGCCAGTTGTTGGCGTTGTGTCCCTGCGCGTCCACATACCAGCTGCGGCAACCGCCGGACCACACCGATTTCGCAAGTTGCTGCTGTAAACCCCGATTGAATGCCTGCTGGACATCAGCGCGCACGTTGAGCGCGGCGGCCGGTTGCGGGTACTGGCCCAGTGCGTCCAGCGCCGACAGCACGTAATTGAACTGGCTTTCCAGCATGTAGACGATGGAGTTGTGGCCCAGGTTGGTGTTGGGGCCGTACAGCAGAAACAGGTTGGGGAAACCGTGCACTGTCAGGCCAAGGTAGGCTTCGGCACCGTTTTTCCAGGTGTCCGCCAGGGTCTGGCCGTGCAGGCCGGTGACCTGGATAGGTGCCAGGAAATGGGTGGTGTCGAAGCCGGTGCCCAGAATCACGCAGTCCACCGGGAAGCGCTGGCCGGATGAACTGACGATGGCATCCGCTTCCAGTCGCGCCACCGGCTCGTTCACCAGGGTGACGTTCGGCTGCTGCAGGGCCGGGTAATAATCGTCGGAAATCAGGATGCGCTTGCAGCCCAGGGGATAATCGGGCGTGAGCCGGGCACGCAGGTCAGGATCGGACACCTGCTCATCCAGGTGCTGGCGGAACATGCGCTCCACCAGTGCCATCCAGGGCCGGAAGCCCCGCAGCATGGGCTGGCGGTATTCCAGCGCGATGTAGATCCAGAGACGGTGCAGCGTCACCAGCCAGGGCAGCGCGCGGAACAGGCGGCCCCAGGCGCCGGTATAAAGGCGCTCCGGCTTGGGCAGTATCCAGGGCGGGGAACGCTGGAACAGGGTGAGCTTCGCCGCCTGCCGCGCCAGCGTGGGCACAAACTGGATCGCACTGGCGCCGGTACCGATGACCGCCACCGACTTGCCGGCCAGATCCACGTCATGCCGCCATTGCGCGGAATGAAACAGCACGCCCCTGAACTGGTCCAGACCGGGCAGTGCCGGCATCAGCGGACGGCACAGTTGACCGGTGGCCGCCACCAGCACGCGGCAGCGGTAGTGGCTGCCGTCGTGGCACTCGACGTCCCAGCGGGCGCTGGTGCGGTCGTAGCGGGCGCTGCGAACCTCTTTCCCGGTGTGAATGCGGGGACGCAGGCCGTAGTGGTCCACGCAGTGACGCAGGTAGCGCAGGATATCGGATTGGGGCGCGAAGGTGCGCGACCAGTCGAACTGCCGTTCAAAGGAAAATGAATACAGGTGCGAGGGCACATCGCAGGCCGCGCCGGGATAGGTATTTTCCCGCCACACACCGCCCACGTCGGCGGCTTTTTCCAGCATCACAAACCTGCTGCGACCTGCCTGCAGCAACCGGATCGCCAGGCCAATGCCGCCGAAGCCGGTGCCAATGATCAGTACGTCGGTTTCCATTCTGCCTTGTCCATCCCTCTTTGCGGAGATTCTGGTTTGAATTTTGCCCTGACTACCAATA
>JBMOPR010000026.1:0-4361 GCA_049323075.1 Pseudomonadota bacterium | reverse complement strand
AAAACCTGCATATACCAGCCGCGGATCATGAAGATGAAAACCTGGGCTATTGCCGTCGGATTTTTACAGGGCACACCGTCGCGCGCGGCACTTTCTCGAATGAAAGCGGAAATCCTTTTGATCCCCAGATTTGTTTTTTCAACGGCGGCCGCCCCCAGCTCCGGAAAACGATAGCATTCGCTGTAGACCAGTTTGTTCACGCCGATCATGTCGTCCTGCAGGCTGTGTTCGAGCATGTGATTGGCATATGATTTCAAACCCTGCTCAAGACTGAGAGGGCCCGCATCGGATTGCAGCGAGGCCTGCGGCGCCGCACGCTCAATCTGATCGAAAATAATGGCGCGGAATAAATCCTCTTTCGACGGATAGCGAGAATAGAGCGTGGTCTTGGAGCCTCCCGCTGCCTTGGCGATTCGCGCCATGGCGGCGTTGCCATAGCCCTGCTCCAGAAACTCCTTCAGTCCGACTTCCAGCAATTTGCTTTCGATGGCATCCACATCTTCCGGTTTCGGGCGCCCGGGCTGCCGGGGTTTGGGCTTCACTTTTAATGATTTTTTGGTAGGCATTACGGCTTGGCACGCTCTTATGGTCATCGAATCTGAACATCATAGGCCAGATGGGAACCAGCAGGCGACCCCCGTCTTTATCCGGTGGTTTTTTGAAAACTTTACTCGGGGTTCTTGATCAGGCCCCTGCGCTTGACCCGCCGCAACACACCATTGGTGACAAGCCCTTTCAACCCACCCTGCTTCCAGGGAGCATATTGCTCCTCATCGCCCCGGGCCAGCCGCGAATCCTGCAAACGCGCCGACAGCCCGTAAAAATGGCGGAAGCTCATCAGTAGTGGCCGCCACTTGTCAGGATCGACGTGATGCGCGCGACCGTCCACGCACAATTCCGGCAACGCGTGTATCCGTTCGACCGTGACCTCGATCGCGCAGGCCGCGACGCTCATGCGTGGATCATCATTGCCAAATCCATATACGTTGCTCACCCGCGCCTCCAGTTGGATGGGACATTCGCGCACCCGATCCGGCAGTACGACATCTGAAGGTTGCGCAGTGAATCCGGCAGCGGCGAATTTGTCGCGGCAATAACGGGAACCAAGGGCTTTTTTATGTAGTGGCACCGACGCACTGCCGGTCAGCAGCGCCAGTTTGTCCACCTGCGGCAGATTCTGTTCCGCCGCCAGATTCAGCACGCACTCGCCGTGACGACGCAAATTGGCCACCGTCTGCGACGAGGCGTCAAATCCCAGCATGCAGCTCCAGCCCAGCCACCAGGCGGAGGAAATGGGCGCGAGGTTGGTGCTGCCGTCGGGGTTGAGCGAACTCACCACGATCACCGGCGTGCCGAAATACAGAATGGAAGGTTCGATGGACTGATGCATGACAAGCTCTCCGTGAAAAATAAAATACACGGAGAGTGTGGGTGGTCGGGCCGATTCGCAACAACCCGGAACTTGCGGTATTGATCAACGGCAGATTGTTACAGCTGCCAACATGCAACAGCGCCGTTCAGCAAACTTCTTTTTGCTGCAACTGCAAATCGTCCAGCGCTGGCATATCCGCTGCCATCAATTCCGCCTGCTGCTCCAGAAACGGCAACGCGTATTCCAGGAAAGATTCCGGCAGCTCTGCAAACGCGGCGTGGCCGCAGGGCAGAATCACCAGATCCGCATGGGGCAGGCAGCGGGCCGCCACTACACCATCCTTGTCCGCAGGAATGGCGGGGTCGTAGCGGCCGAACATCAGCAAGGTGGGCGCCTTGATCGCCGCGGCGGCCTCGCGCAGATCATGACAGGGCAGCGAGAAACAGCGCCAGATCGCCCGGTTCAGCTGTCGCACCGACGGCTGTGACTGGGCGCCGGCCGCACGTTCCAGCATGGCCAGCGCCGTTGCAGAGCGGCGTTTCAGATACAGGCCCGACCAGCGCGCAGGAGCCAGCGCAAAACGGCTGCCCTGCAGACCACAAAAGGCGCGGGTCACTGCGGTATGGGGCGTAAAGCCACCGGGAGATACCAGGATCAGCCCGCGCACCCGCTCTGGCGCTTCCGCTGCCAGCCGCGCTGCCGCGTAGCCGCCCAGGGAGTTGCCGATGAAAAACGCTGGCGGCAATTGCAGCTGCGCCAGCCAGTCCTGCAGTACCTGAAAGAATACATCCACGTGCACGGATTCGGGATGTGCCGGCAACGGCGACTGGCCGTAACCGGGCCAGTCCAGCGCCAACACCCGGAACCGTTGTGCCAGTGCGGGCAGCACGGCGGCGAAATCCTGGCTGTCGCCGGGATTCGCGTGCAGCAGCACCAGGGGAATGCCACTGCCGGTTTCAGTGTAGTGAACAGGGCCGGTGGGCAGATTCAGAACGGGCATGAAACCTCCGTTGCGCGCAATGTCATTGTTATTGTGGAGCCGGGATGGGCGCGCAAGCGCCATTCTGGTCCCGCCGCTGCGCCTTGGCAACGTCATGCAACAGCGTCGTGCAAACTATGCGCGGAACCATCTCCCGCAGCGGCAGGCAGCAAAATGACATTTATTGGCAACTAAACCGGACATCCCCTGCCAAAGATAGCAGGAGGCAGCTTCGCCCCGCATCCGACAGGGAGTGTCCACAATGAGCGTACTGTTTTTTTCCATCTCTGTACTGGCTCTTCTTTATCTGAACACCCGCGCCTTCATCACCGTTCCCATTCTGATCGCAACCACCGTTGCCGGAGCTTATCTGAATCAGTGGGCAATCCTGGATACCGTCTGCGGCGCATTGCTGCTGATAGTGGCGCTGCTGCTGATCCTGCCCAACCCGCTGCGCCGGCGCCATCTGAGCGTGCCGCTGCTGCGCTGGGTGCGGGGGCGGCTTCCGCAGCTGTCCGACACCGAAGCCCAGGCCCTGCGCTCCGGCAGCGTGGACTGGGATGGCGAGCTGTTTTCCGGCCACCCCCATTGGCCGCGCCTGCTGCAGGCCAAACACCACAAGCTCACACCCGAAGAACAGGCGTTTCTGGACGGCCCGGTGGAAACCCTGTGCAGCATGCTCAACGACTGGCAGATCAACAACGAGCTGTTCGACCTGCCCCAGGAAGTGTGGACGTTCATCCGCAACAACGGCTTTTTCGGCCTGATCCTGCCCAAAGAATACGGTGGCCTGGGTTTTTCTGCCGTGGCGCACTCGGAAATCGTCATGCGTATTTCCACCCGCAGCGTATCGGCAGCGGTGACTGTGATGGTGCCCAACTCACTGGGGCCGGGGGAATTGCTGCTGCATTACGGAACCGAACAACAAAAGGCACTTCACCTGCCCCGCCTGAGCAGCGGCGTCGATATTCCCTGTTTCGCGCTGACCTCGCCGGTGGCCGGGTCCGACGCTGGCGCCATTCCGGACAAGGGCATCGTCTGCGAGGGTGAATGGCAGGGCCAGCAGGTGCTGGGTCTGCGCATCACCTGGAACAAGCGTTACATCACGTTGGCACCCGTGGCGACCCTGATCGGACTGGCCATCAAGGTCTACGATCCGGAGCGCCTGCTGGGCGGCGACGATCATATCGGCGTCACTTGCGTACTGGTGCCGCACGATCTGCCGGGGGTTAACAGCGGCAGCCGCCATCTGCCGATGGATACGGCATTCATGAACGGCCCCACCTGGGGCAACGACGTGTTTATTCCCATGGACTGCGTGATCGGCGGCCAGGCCATGCTCGGTCAGGGCTGGACCATGCTGATGGAATGCCTGGCGATCGGCCGCTCCATTTCCCTGCCGGCCCTGGCAACAGGCGCGGGCAAACTGGTCAGTCTGTCAGCGGGTTCCTATGCCCGTGTGCGTGAGCAGTTCGGCCGCCCCATCAGCCGCTTCGAGGGCGTGCAGGAAGCGCTGGAACCCATCGCCGGCTACACCTACATGATGGATGCCGCCCGTCTGCTGACCGCCTCCATGCTCGATCGCGGCGTGCGTCCGGCGGTGCCATCGGCCCTGCTGAAATACCGCAGCACCGACCTGATGCGCATCGTCATCAATCACGGCATGGACGTGGTGGCCGGACGCGGCGTCATCGGCGGGCCACGCAACTTCATCGCCCAGGCCTACCAGGCCGTGCCCATCGGCATCACGGTGGAAGGCGCCAACATTCTCACCCGCAGTCTGATCATGTTCGGCCAGGGCGCCATCCGCTGCCATCCCTTCATCGTCGAGGAAATCGAAGCCGCTGGCATGGCGGATGAAGATGCCGGCGCGATCCGCTTCGACCGGGTGTTCTATCGCCATGTCGCACACACCCTGCGCAACACGCTGCGCACCGGCGTGCTCGGGCTCAGCGGCGGCCTGCTTACGCGGGTGCCCGCCACCGGCAATATCCGCCGCTACTACCGCCA
>JBMOPR010000025.1:0-4364 GCA_049323075.1 Pseudomonadota bacterium | reverse complement strand
TTTATGAAGAGCATCCGCGCATCTGGTCGGTGATGAGCATCGCGGGCAATCCGCAGCAGGGGTTGCAGATCCAGCTTTACGAAACCAATACCGGTGCGCCGGGTGCCATGCCGATCAAGCTGAACCAGGGCAGTGACTATCGATGTGTTGATGGCTGGATGCAGTTGCCCTGGCCCGGCAGTATTTCCATGCGCACGGAAGAAGATAATCCGGATGACGAGCGGCTGATGGACAAGTCGCTGGCGTTTGCGAAAAATCGCGCCGGCGAACTGGTGATCCGTACCGACACCGCGCACTGGCAGGGTTTTCCCATCTGGTGCGGCGACGGTTGCAAGTATGTGCCCATTCCTTTCACGCGCACGGCTTCCCATGCATGGTCGCGCTGGCCGTCGGTTCCGATTCCCGTCTATCAGCCGTCGTCTTCGACGGTTGCACCTGAAGCGGCGCTGGATGCCGATGCACAAACCCATGCGCCTGCTGATGAAACGCCGGCCGGTCGTGTTACGCGTTTGCTGCGCGGACTCGCACCGCTGGGTGTGCGCGTGACCGGTGTGAGCCCCGATGGCGAACGCTGGATTGGCCGTTTCCAGGGCAATGCCGACGACTTGATCGCCATGCACGAGGCGCTGATGAGTTCGGGGGCGGTGGCTGATCTCATGGTGCATCCGGTGGAAGGTCGCAAAGGCTCGGAAAGAATGATCGAGTTCAGTTTCGTCGCCACGACGGTGCAGGGTGGACGCAAAGCTGCCGAGACCACGGCAGCAGTAGAGCAAAAGCAGGCGAAGGCTGTAGCGGCGCAGGAAGCGGAGGACAATCGTGTTGCAAAACTGTTTCTCGGCACGTTGCCCACAGGTGCGACACTGACATCCTGGGTAAGGGAAGGTGACGGCTATCAGGCCAGAGTGCAGTGCCCGGATGACGGCATGGTTTATACCGTCATTGTGAATGCCAATGTCTCAGGGCACTTCTCGCGGGTTGGTCTCAAAAGCAAGGTACGCGAGCAGAGCGGTATGACGAGCGCCGAGATTACGCTGGGGCTGGACTGATCTGGTCAATGGCGGAGGGCAAATCCCTTTGCCCGGGCTGCCTTCAATGCTGCGCCGGCTTGAACCAGCGCAGTCGGTTGGCGTTGCTCACCACGGTGACCGATGACAGCGCCATCGCCGCACCCGCCAGCACCGGATTCAGTAACAGGCCGGTGAAGGGGTAGAGCACGCCCGCCGCGATGGGAATTCCCGCCACATTGTAGATAAACGCGCCCAGCAGGTTCTGGCGGATATTGCGCAGGGTGGCCTGACTGACAGCAATCGCATCCGCAATTCCGTGCAGTGATCCCCGCATCAGCGTGATGTCGGCACTTTCGATCGCCACGTCGGTACCGGTGCCGATGGCAAATCCCACATCCGCCTGGGCCAGCGCAGGGGCGTCGTTGATGCCGTCGCCGGTCATGCCGACGATGGCGCCATCGGCCTGCAATTCCTTCACTTTGTCAGCCTTGTGTTGCGGCAGAACCTCGGCAAAAAATTCAGTAATACCGACCTGATCCGCGATGGCTTTTGCGGTGACGGCGTTGTCGCCCGTGAGCATGATGACCCGCATGCCATGCCGTTGCAGACGCTGGATGGCAGCAACGGAATCGCTTTTCACCGGATCGGCGATGGCGATGATGGCGGCCAGCGCATTGTCCACCGCGAAGAAGACCGGCGTCTGTCCCTGCGCGGCCAGTTGCTGCGCGCGGGCTTCGTGCGTATGCAGGCTGATACTGTTTTCCTGCATCAGTTTGCGATTGCCCAATAACAGATTCTTCCGGTTAACGTTTCCACGTACGCCCTGGCCGGGAATGGCGGTGAAATTTTCCACCGGCAACAGCGGCAGTTTCTTTTCCTGTGCGGCGTCGGTGAGTGCCTGTGCCAGTGCGTGCTCCGACCCGGCTTCCAGGCTGGCGGCCAGTTGCAGCACAACATTTTCATCTGCATTACCGGTGACATGAATTGCAGTAACCCTTGGTGTTCCCTGTGTAATCGTGCCGGTTTTGTCCAGCACCATGATGTCCAGCTTGGCCGCTGTCTGCAGCGCATCGCCATTGCGGATCAGGATGCCATTTTCCGCCGCCTTGCCAACGCCGACCATGATCGACATGGGGGTGGCGAGGCCGAGTGCACAGGGGCAGGCGATGATCAGCACGGTGGTGGCGGATACCAGCGCAAACGACAACGCCGGCTGTGGACCAAAGATGAACCAGGCCACGGCGCTGGCGACGGCGATCAGCATCACTGCAGGCACGAACACACTGGCAATGGCATCGGCCAGCCGGCCAATGGCGGGCTTGGAACTTTGCGCGCGTTTCACCATGTCGATGATGCGGGCGAGCGCGGTGTCCTTGCCGACGCGGGTGGCGGTGAAAACCAGTGTGCCGGTTTTGTTGAGGGTGCCAGCCGCCACCTCGGCGCCAACGGATTTTTCCACAGGCATGGGCTCGCCGGTCAACATGGATTCGTCGATGCTGCTGTGGCCTTCGTTCACCACACCGTCCACCGGAATTTTTTCGCCGGGGCGCACCCGCACCTGATCGTTCACCTGTACCAGTGCCAGGGGAATATCGACTTCATTGCCGTTGCGAATCACCCGAGCGGTTTTCACCTGCAGTCCGATCAATCGCTTGATGGCCTGCGACGTGCGGCCACGGGCCTTGATTTCCAGCGCCAGGCCCAGGTTGATCAGGCCGATGATCATGGCGCTGGCTTCAAAATAGACATGGCGGGCTTGTTCAGGAAAGAAGTGCGGAAAGGCCGCCACCAGCATGGAATATACCCAGGCGGTGCCAGTACCCAGTGCGATCAACGTGTCCATGGTGGCGGTGCGGTTGCGGATCGATTTCCACGCGCCCACAAAAAAGTGGCGGCCGGGAAACACCAGCACGGCCAGCGTCAGTACACCGATTACCAGCCAGCCGATCTGCTGCTGCGGCGTGTGAATCATCATCTCGCCGCCCAGCACGCCATAAATCATCAGCGGTGCGCCCAGTGCCAGCGCAATGACCATGTCGCGCAGGCGGGTGCGGTAATTCTTCGCGTCGGCCTGTTCGCTTTCCGACAGCAAATCCGCCTCGTTTTCACTCTGCACCACGGTGGCCTTGTAGCCGGCCTGTTCGATGGCGCAGACGAGGTCTTCCGGCGCGGCACTGCCATCGATACTGGCGCTGCGCTGTGCCAGGTTCATTGATGCGCTTTGCACGCCCGGCACTTTTTGCAGCGCGGTTTCAATCTTGCTGACGCAACTGGCGCATTTGGCGCCGTCGATCAGTAAATCGGTATGCTGGATTGCAGTCATGTGGATGTCCTCCTTTGATTGGCTGCAGACTCATGCTAAACCCTGGAGTCGAGTCATGAGTCAAGCAGGCAATGTCGGGATTTTAGGAAAATAATCGCGACTTTTTATTCCATTTTATTCCGGCATCAGAACCAGAAATGCAGACCAGCCACGGCTTCCGCACCATCGGTTTGCTCCTCTTCAGCGCGGGAAAACGCCGCGGTGTTGCCATACTGCTTCCAGTAATGCACGCCGATGTAGGGCGCAAATTCCCGGGTGATTTCATAGTGCAGCCGCAGCCCCGCTGTCAGATCGGACAGGCCAGCGCCCGTACCGGTTTCCGGATTGTTCCGGCCGTAGGCATTGAGTTCGATCTCCGGCACCAGCGCCAGTTTCTGGGTGAACATCAGTTCGTACTCCAGACCCAGTCGCAGTGCGGTGCGCTCCTCGTTACCAACAAATACCGTGGCGTTCACATCGACAAAGTAGGGTGCCAGTCCTTGCAGACCCAGTGCCAGCCAGTGCCGTTCCGGGTCCGGTTGCAGGTCTCCACGCCAGCCCGCCTGAAAATCCCAGTAGGCCGCCACGGCGCGGCTGTACAGCAGTTGCAGTTCAGCTTCTTCGGTTTCGCTGTCGTGTTCCTGATCACCGTGAAGATAGTCGCCTTCGCTGTTGAGGATAAATTTGTTCAGGTCATCCCCCAGCCAGGCCCGTGCGTCCCATGCGGTGACCGTACCATCGTCAGTGTCGCGCAGTTCCAGCTGATCCAGATTGATACCGGTCAGCCAGCGATGTTCCTCCATCGCAGACGCGCCGTTGCCGGCAAGCAGGGTTGCAGTCATCAATGCCATTACAGGCAGACATTTCAGGTTCGTCTTCATTTGCATGCTCCCTCAGCTCACCCGCACTTCGCGCATCATGCCCATCATGTGATAGAGCAGATGGCAGTGGTAGGCCCAGCGGCCTTTCGCATCGGCGGTGACCAGATAACTGATCATGCTGCCGGGTTGCACGATGACGGTGTGTTTGCGCGGAATGTAGCGTGCATCGCCGGT
>JBMOPR010000024.1:0-4366 GCA_049323075.1 Pseudomonadota bacterium | reverse complement strand
TAGGTTTTCAGCAATTCGCGATCGCCGCGCACACCCTGCACGATAATGGTTTCCAGAATCATGCTGGGGCGGCCATACTGCATGGCGATCAGCGCGTCCGACGCCTTCACGAACCGCACCGATGCCGGCGCACTGTGCACGACGCCCTGCTCGTCCTTCAGTTTTCCCGCAATGGCGAAGGCGCGCTCCAGGGCGGGAATGGTTTGTTCCAGATCAAACGCGGATTCCACTGCGATGGCATTGGTATTGTTCACCACGCCTATATTGAAAATTTTGTAGCTGACGGCGTTGTAGCCGGGATCGGACTGGGATTTCAGCGATTGCTCGATCAGCACTGGCGCCAACGCGGGAAAATTATTCAGCAGCCAGCTCAGCGGCTGCTCCACCACCGTGATCAGACCGGATAACAACGTGGTGCCTGCCTGGCCCCGCTCACCAGTTGTTTTCAGGGGTTCATAGGATTTGTAGCGCTCGGTGATCAGAATGCTGTGGTCGCCGTTGACCGGATACGGGTTGTACTGCAGCTCGTAATAATCCGGCTGTTGTTCGCCATCTCTCAGCGGCTCGCCCTTCAGCAGGCGATCAAGAAATCCGCCGGGCGCCTTGATCTCGTTCCACTTCGCCAGCGTGCGCACCTCCCGCAGCCAGAATTTGCGATCGGTCTGCAAGGTGACCGAATACACGATGCCCATGGAACCTATGCTCACCACAATGGAATTGAACACCGTGTCGTCCTGGATCAGGGTGACGGGGATGGCAGGATTTTCCTCCAGCGTGCCGGGAAAAGAATCCGGGTCGGTGATGCCATCGGCAGGCTCGATCTGCAGCAGATGCCCGCGCTCGCCCACCACCTGCAAACTCAGGATCTGCGACGCGATGGGTCCGTAACCCAGGCCGGAGCCATGGGTGCCCGTCATGGCGGCACCCACGATGGTCTGGCCGTCGTAGCCACCCAGGTTCTGCAGCGCCAGGCCCTGCCGATCCAGGTGACGGTTGAGTTCGCGGATGCGGATGCCACTCTGCACCCGCGCCAGCAGCGGATCATCAGGGCTCTTGAGCCGGGTCCGGTCGAGGATCAACGGGTTGTTGAGTTTGTAGGGGGTCAGCAAGATGTCGTCCGTCACCGCCACGTCCGAGTGCGAATGCCCCGATCCCGTCATGCGGATGCGCTTGCCCTGCTCCGTCGCCTGTGCCACCACGTCAATCAGCGCTTCTGCGCTGGTGGGGGAAAACAGTACCTGCGGATTCACCTTTTCCGTTTTGGCAAAGTTCTCCCAGAAGCAGCCCTGCAGCAGGAACGTCGCCAGCACCAGCAGGGCCAGCCGCTTTTTATTGTTGTGGTTCATGAGGTTGTCCCCGGAGTTCAGATCGGTGCAAATATTTGTACGTTGGTACCATTTTTGGAATTAGTAACATTTCATCCGGACCGGCGCAACCTCCCCGGCTAACTTGGGTTACCCACCTGCACCATCAGGCAACGCCCGCAGCCAAAATTTTCTTCCCGGAATCATGGGTTTGCTATATCATTTGCCACCGCAAAACAGTTCCAGGAAGCGTGGCCGAGCGGTTGAAGGCACCGGTCTTGAAAACCGGCGAGGGGCGACCCTCCGTGAGTTCGAATCTCACCGCTTCCGCCAAATCCCCTAAAAGCCCATGCCTGCATGGGCTTTTTAGTTTTTACAAATCTATAAACACCGTTACCCAATACTCCAGGAAGAATTGGCGGGCTCTGTCTATCTTTTAACCAACACCAACGACACGATCCCTGACCATGAAAAGACTGATTCTGCTGGTACCAGTTCTGTTTTTGCTGGGCGGCTGCTTCGAGTGCAGCATTGAAACACCCTTGTTCGGCGCCCCCAGTCTCAGTTGTGACCAGACCTGAACATCCCCAAGACCCGATCGACCCCGGGAAGGGAATCCCTTGCTTTAACACCCCGCCGCCCTATCATTGCCCTGTCCTTCCACGACGGGGTATTGCATGATTTTTTCCGTTCACGTCCTGGCATCACCTTACAGCCAGCAGGCCCATGCGTCTGCGCTGCAGTTTTGCCGGGCAACGTTGCAGCAGGGCCACCAGATCAAACGCGTGTTTTTTTCCGGCGACGGCGTTCTCGCGGCATCCACCCTGGCAGTGCCGCCGCAGGACGAACACAACCTCTATCGCGGCTGGCAGGAACTGGCGCAACAGGGTGTGGAACTGGTGGTATGCATTTCCGCCTGCCTGCGCCGGGGCGTCATCAACGAAAGTGAAGCCGCCCGTTATCAGGTGCCGGGGCACAATCTGGCGCCCTGGTTCGTACTCGCCGGCCTGGGCCAGCTGGTGGACGCTGCGCTGGAATCCGATCGCCTGATTACCTTCGGCGCCTGAGTGGAGACTGTCATGAAATCCGCGTTGTTCCTTCACCGCAAACCGCCCCATTCCTCCCTGGCCACCCGCGAGGCGCTGGACGCTGCCCTCGCCAGTGCAGCCTTTGGCGTGGAAACCGCGCTGCTGTTTGTCGATGATGGCGTGTTCCAGCTGCGCAAGCAGCAAAACCCGGATGCCGCCCAACTGAAACGTACCGCACCCATGTTCGAGGCGCTGGATCTGTACGGTGTGGAGCAGCGTTTTGTCTGCGCCGAATCACTGCGTCAACGCGGCATGACCACGGCCGACCTGATCATTCCCGTACAGGCAGTGGATGCCGCTGAAATACGCGCCCTGCTCACCCGCTTCGATCACCTGCTGAGTTTCTGATAACCCGCCATGATTCTGCATATTGTCAGTAAATCCCCCTTCACCCACGACGCACTGGAACGCTGCCGCGCCACGCTGTCGCCAGACGATGCCATTGTGCTGATCGAGGACGGCGTGCTGGCCCTGGCTACCGCAGCGCGATTCATTGATGCAGCGAAACCGCATTCCGTGTACATCCTAAAGGCCGATGCCCAGGCGCGCGGACTGGATTTGCCTGCGCAGGTGCAGGGCGTGGATTACAACGGCTTCGTCGATCTGGTCGCAAAGTTCGACAAATCCGTATCCTGGTTTTAGACGGCGGTTTTCCCCGATGAATGTGCTGCAGATCGACAACCGGCAGATCGCCCTCGACAAGGAAGGTTTTCTGGAGAATCTGGCTGACTGGAGCGAAACCGTGGCGCTGGCACTGGCGCAGCGCGAGCAGATCGAACTGACCGCAGCCCATTGGGAAATCATCCGTGCCCTGCAGGATTTTTATCGCCAGTTTGAACACAGCCCACCGATGCGGGTTCTGGTAAAGTACGTCAAGCAGCAACTCGGCGATGACAAGGGCAACAGCATTTACCTGCTGCAACTGTTCCCCGGCAGCCCTGCCAAACTGGCTGCGAAAATCGCCGGGCTGCCCCGCCCCACGAATTGTCTGTAGGGAATCCGACATCATGAAAGCCATGAAGACCAGCATTCCGCCGTCACACGAACATCCTTTCGCCCAGTTCGTGCGCATTCTGGGCAAAGGCAAGAAGGGCTCGCGCCCGCTCACCGAAGACGAAGCATTCCAGGCCATGCAGATGATCATGCAGGGCGAAGTGCTGGACGTGCAGCTGGGCGCCTTTCTGATGCTGCTGCGGGTGAAAGAGGAAACCGCCGAGGAACTGCTGGGCTTCGTGCGCGCCGTGCGCTCCAGCGTCACACCGCCGCAACCGCTGCGGGTGGATCTGGACTGGTCGTCCTACGCCGGCAAGCGCCGTCATCTGCCCTGGTACCTGTTCAGCATTTTTCTGCTTGCCGCCCATGGCCACCGCGTATTGGTGCACGGTGCCAGCGGCCACACCATCGACCGCATTTACACCGAAGACGTGCTGACCGATCTGGGCGTGCCGGTTGCCGCTGACTGGTCCGGTTGCGCCGCACAACTGGACCAACGCAACTTCAGTTATTTTCCGCTGCGTAACCTGTGCCCGCGCCTGCACGACATTATCGAGTTGCGCAATATCATGGGCCTGCGCTCGCCGGTGCATACGCTGTCGCGGCTGATCAATCCCGCCGGCGCACCCTGCGTAATCCAGGGCATTTTCCACCCGGGCTATCGGCCGGTGCATCAGGTGGCGGCACTGGCGCTGGGTTATTCCCGCGTGGATGTGATCAAGGGCGAAGCTGGCGAAATCGAGCGCAATCCCGATATCGAATGTCTGGTGCAGTCGGTGCGCAATGGCGAGCTGGTGGATGAGACCTGGCCGGCGCTGTTCAAGCAACGGCATGTGAAAGAGGAAAGCCTGGACCTGACCACCTTCGTGAAAGTCTGGCGTGGAGAACTGCAGCACGAATACGGCGAGGCAGCGGTGACCGGCACACTGGCGATTGCGCTGAAACTGCTGGGACAAGCCGATTCACAGGAAGCAGCGCAGA
>JBMOPR010000023.1:0-4372 GCA_049323075.1 Pseudomonadota bacterium | reverse complement strand
CAAGCATTTTGAAAGCAAGGAAGACCTGCTGCTGAGCCTGGTAAAGGAGAACTTCCAGAACATCCGTGACATCGCCCTCACCCATCTGATCGGCGCCGGCCATCCCCTGCAGCGATTCGAAAAGACCTGCCTGGCCATTGCCGACTACCTCAACGCCAACCGCAACTTCTCCCGGGTGCTGATCCGGGAAGCCGGCGAGTTCATGCCGGAGATCCAGCGCATCCACGAGGCCGTGGTGGAAGAAAACCAGCCCTTTGCCGACGCCTTCTTCGAGGCCATGAAAAGCGAAGGCATGATTCCCGACATCCCCAACCGGACCCTGCTGGAACTGCTGATGAACCTCACCATCGGCACCGTCTACAGCTGGACCCTGCGGGAAGACCGGGATCTGCGCGGGGACGTGGAGTACCTGTTCGGACTCTGGCAGAAGCGCCTGAACGGGTAACCTGGCCCGGCCACTTTGTCACAAAAGTACCCGTTACAATTTGTCGTACCTTGTTACCACTGTTTAATTGCGCCCTGTGGTGGAGCGCTTCTATAGTGAATGGATTATGAACAGTCCCAAGGGAGAATAATAATTATGAAACTGGAAGAAAAACCGGCATCAGCCGAACCTACCAAGGCTTCACGGATCGCGGAAAAAACCCGCGAGAAGACCCGCAAAGTGATCAGCGGCTATTCCGACATCAAGCATTTCTGCCAGGCCAGGCTGCAGTACACGCGCCAGCTGGAAAAGGATCGCAACCCCGCGTTTGAACTGGGTTACAACTGATACACGGCTCAGTGGCGCTGAATCGTCTGGGCCAGGCGGGTGCGATTGCGGCCAGCTGATTTGGCGTCATACAGCGCCTGGTCCGCGACCAGGATCAGGTCATGGCTGGCACGCCCCTCCTCCGGCACCAGGATGGCAACGCCAATGCTGACCGATACCTGTACACGCGCCTCACCCACTTCTATGCGGACCCGCTCCACCGCGAGCCGGATGTTTTCCGCCACATGCAGCGCGCCCTCCACGCCGGTTTCCGGCAGAATCACGGCAAACTCCTCTCCGCCATAGCGGGCCACCGCATCCGACGGACGCGTAATGGCATTGTCGATCGCCTGCGCCACCCGCTTCAGGCATTCATCGCCCACCAGATGACCATACTTGTCGTTGAAGGATTTGAAGAAATCGATATCGATCAGCAGCAGGGCCAGCGAATCCCGGCTACGTATTGCCCGCTGCCATTCCTGGGTCAGCTTGTCGTCGAAATAGCGCCGGTTGCGAATGCCGGTTAGTCCATCCTGCATGGTCAGTGCCTGCAGACGCTGGTTCGCCTGTTCCAGATCGCCCATAGTCTGCCGCAGGGCCTGGGTGCGTTCTTCAACCCGCAATTCCAGTTCCTCATTGACCGCCCGCTGCAACTCCAACGCCTTGCTCTGGGCGTGCATGAAGGATTTGCGCTGGGCATTCATGCGATCCGCCAGGGCGAAGGCCAGCAACACCGTATCCAGCAGCACACCGATCTGCACCGCAGACTCCGACAGCTCGGTGCGTTCGAACAGACCAAACTTGGCCAGCGAATAGTAGGCAATCGCCAGCAGGAACACGCTCCAGGCAATGACAAAATAGCGCGCCGGCTTGTAGCCGTTGAGCCAGCGGTGCACACCCAATGCAATCGCCAACAGGCAGATGGGAAACACCAGGGCAGCACAGATGCGGATCAGCACGGCGTATTCCAGGAAAGGCACCAGCCCCAGCATGATCAGACAGGCGATATTGCCTGCCTGGATAAATGGCATCAGCCGGGGATAGGCGCGCCTGAGCTGCAAGAACACCACCGAAAACTGGACCGCACACAGCACAATTACCGGAATGATCACCACCAGAGAGTTGTTGCGCCACCACTCGCTGGCAGGCCACAGATACTGCGCGGAGAAGCCATGTATCGACGCCTCGAACAGCATCATGCTTACCGAGAAACCGGCGTAATAAACGAAACTCCAGTCGCGGAACAGGGTGTAGATGAAGAAGTTGTAAACCCCCATCACCACCAGGATGCCAAACATGGCACCGTAGAACAGCAACTGGATCTGGTCGCGTTGCTGGAACGCCTCGGGCGTCCACATCTCCAGCGGAAACTCCAGCGCGCCGGTCGTGGTCACCCGAAACAGCAGTACATGACTCTGCCCGGGTGGGATCTCAAAAGGCAGCACCAGGTTATGGTGAAAGAAAGGGCGCTCGAGCACGGGCCGGCGGTCACCGGTTTGCGCCAGATTGACGATATTCCCCTCTGCATCCACCTGGTAGAACAACACCTCGTCCAGTACCGGATTGCGGATTTCCAGCAGCCGGTCCAGCTGGCGCTGGGTGCTGTTGTACACCGCCAGGCGAAACCAGTAGGGGTGGGGATTGAAACCGAACCCCGGCGTGTGCGCGTGATTGGCCTGCCAGGGCAGCACGGGATTGACCACATCCTCCAGCAGGCGCTCGATGGGCAGAACCGGATCGCCGGCCGGCAGGAAATCCAGGTTCACCGACACATTGGTCCGCCCCTCCAGAAAGGCCGCGTCCACCCGCCGCAGGGTGGCTCCACTGGCGATCAGCGCAGGCGCCGACACTTGCGGTTCCCCGCCATCTGGCTGCGCGAAGACAGCCCACGCGACACCCCCTGGCAGGCAGAGCAATAGCCAGCAAATAACAACCTGTCTGAACAACCTGCGAATCAACTGCTGCAACCCCTGATGAATGAAGTCCTGCGGCCAAACCAACAGCGAGGACCCGGTGACCCAGCCCACCCGGGTGTTCAGGGCAATATTTGACCAACCCTGGAGGGCAAACTACCTTATAAGGTGGAGCAGCCCCCACGGGAGGTCAAGGCCATGGACGATCAACGCAAGGAAAACCGCACCCATCTTGTTTATTATCTGCGGGTTTTTGAACAGAACTCCCGCACTCTTTTCGGTCACGTGGTCGACATATCCCCCAGCGGCATGCTGATTACCAGCGATAAACCCATGAGCGCATCCTCCCGCTATCGGCTTGCCCTGGAAGACATTTCCGCCATGGACCATCTGGCCACGCTGGACCTGGAAGCGGAGTGCCGCTGGTGCCAGGAAGACAGCCCCGCCGGTTTATATGATGCGGGCTTCCGCCTGCTGGCGCCGTCTTCCAGAATCAGTACTCTGCTGTCCGTCTATCGGCCAGGGTAAGTGACGTCCGACGTTAATAGGATAGTCAAGACTGGACCGGAACAGTACCCGGATTCCTCACAACCTAATTTTGTTATGCACACTGTCCGCCCTACCCGGACGAGGGGGGCGTCAAAACACTGGCAAAAAAATTGTCGCGCCGATAAAAATATTTAACTATTTGATTTTATTCAATTTTATTGTTTTGTGGCTGCTTTTTGATCATTTTATAGAAACCAACGGAATCACGGGATTCGGGGAATGTTTTAAAAAGTTTATTCACACACTTATCCACAGTTTTTGTGGAAAAGTATTTCACTTGCATGGCAAAAATCTTGTGCTATAAACGCGCCAAGCCTGCCACACTGCCCTCCCGGCCCAAGCTTACAACATTATCAACAACTAAAAGGATTTGCCCGATGAGCAGCCCTCTCACGCCCCATGTCGGCTTCCCCCTCAGTGACGCCATGCAACAGAAGTCGAACCGGTTTCTGGAAGCGGTCGCCGCGAAGGACAAACGGGCCGGCGCCCTTTTCCTTGATGTGATCGAGCAGCTCACCACCGAAATCATCGACACCCTGCTGGTACAGACGGTCACCATCGCCCGGATCAGTGCAATGGGACAAAAGATCTTCCATGTGTGCGCCTCCACCGGCAACAAGGCGTCGTCGATGCTGTCGGCCAAAATCTACCGGGATGCCGACATTGCCGAGCTGCAGCAGGTGGCGACGTTCTGGCAGGGACTGATCAAGAACTCAGCGGCCGACAATAGCGGGTTGTGGTATCTGGCCACCCCCATCGACAACACACTGGCATCAGCGCTGGACAGTATTCTGAATGAGAAAGGCGCTGACAGTGCCTTCTCTCCGCGCAATGTTGAAGACATCGCGCAAAAGTACGATCACCTGATGGCGACGATCATTGACCACTTTTTCCTGCAACCGGCCCAGTTCGTGGACATGGGCATGATCACCCGCAAGATGCTGAACCTGGGTGTGGACGGGGTGAAGCAGGCATCCCACGCGGTGGTGCACAAGGTGGTGAAGAAGCTGGAGCCCGAGCCGCTGGGGGCTTATGTGGATCATACGGCGCGGTTGTATGTGATGTTGCCTTGATTTTTGTTGACCGTACGGGAAGAAAGCGGAAGCGCGGGGGATTAGATCTAGACCGTCAGCGGCCATGGATGGCCGCTGTCGAGCCT
>JBMOPR010000022.1:0-4376 GCA_049323075.1 Pseudomonadota bacterium | reverse complement strand
CACGGTGCATCACTTTCTACCGATCTGGGGTGTTGCACGGTGCAACACCTGGGCTGATGCACCGTGCATCACTTGCTACCGAACTGGGGTGGTGCACCGTGCACCAGTGATTTCACCAACGCATCTTGCGTTTCAGGTCTGCCATTTCGGCGTTCAGATCCACCGCTGACGTCTGGACGTGTGGATTAGTTGTTTGTGTCTGTTCGGGTGTTGCCTTGGGTGAAGGTTTTGAATCCCTGACACCCCAGGAACTGGGCATCAACTTGCCTTCGGAGTGCAGGGCTGCAATCTGGATCAGGTAGGCCACTGGGTTGGGCACTGGCCGGGTTTCGCCACGGCTGGCGGCTTGCAAACGGTCTGACAGGTAGTTCAGCAGATACTGGGCTGTCTCAAAATCACGCGCCGTCAGGGCGGGCAGGACCATCAGGCGTTCGGCTTCTTTCAGCCGGGCTGGCCATTTCAAGAGGGCCACCCATTCCGGATGAGGTAAGCGGGTGTCGGCAATGGACTGGCGGGTTGGCTTGGCTTCGGAAAATTTTTCTGCGCTAGAAAAATTTTCCTCGTGCGCAGGAGTATTACTCGGGTTTAGGTTTGTTTTTGTAGTAGTGGTATTTAATTTATTAATAATATTTAAATTATTACTACTACCACATGCAGGAAAATTTTCCGCACAGGGAGATTTTTCTTCCGGGACAAATTTTCCGCATAGGGAAAATTTCCCTGTTGTGGATAACTCAGGCCCCACAGGGAGAATTTCCCCATGCCCCCCCATAGGGAAAAATTCCCTATGCTCGGAATTTGAGCTGGTTTGAACGCTGAATTCAGGTGCGATGGCAAAAAAGCCGCCACTGCCACTGACCTGGCCCACTTCGGTATGAGTCAAGGCATCAAAGCGGCGGGCCGCCTGTTCCAGCTGAGTGACCGGTTGGCTGTAGTCGCGCCCCTGGCGGATGTCCTCGCGCAGGGTGTCGAGAATGCCGCGTCCGAGTTCGCGCAAGCGTTTCTGCTGGCTGAGGGCGCACTCATCGATGAACTGCATGTAGCCGCTGTCCAGGAGCAGGGTGTCGGCAATGGAAAGCGGTTCATCGTGTAACGACCAGACGGTGCCGCGTCCTCGCACCATGGCACAGCGCGTGATCCAGCGCGTGGCCCGCAGGCCATGTAAATAGCGGCGCATGGTTTTGATGTCCACACAGCATTGGCTGGCCAGCTGATTCTGCGTGAGGAGGCTGGCAGGGCGTCCGGGGTCGGTAATGCTGATGCGCATAACCTGCCATACGCAGCGTTCTTCCAGGCGCAGTCCCTGATCCAGGATCAGCAGGCGAGGAATGGCATCGTGGACATTGCCCAGGTACACCAGGCCGAATTGATCCTCAGTGGCTCCAGCCCGTTCAGGCAGGCTGTTGATGAGGGAATCGACAAAACGCTTGAGCATCTGCACCCGGCCCTGCGGACCGGGATTCGGTTGAGTAGCGGGGTGAGTTTCCAGGTTATTGAAGGTCATGCGTCTGGGTCATCCCTGCAGGGCAGATAGTCGTATTTGCGATAGGCCGCGTGGAGGCGGCGAATCGAAATGCCGGTGCTGGTGGCCACGTTGATCCAGCGGTCGAGCAGGGATTGGTCGGCCTGCTGGTGCCAGGCGCGTTCGGCCAATTGCCACTCCTCGTCACTCAGCATGCGCGGACGACTGCCCGGTTGTGCCAAACCCATAGCATTGGCGCGCAGGGCAATTTCGCTATAGACCAGCCCGGTGAGGCTGGCGATGAAATCAAAACTGCCTCCCAGCCGGAGCAGTTCATCCACATTTTTCAGGGCATCGATACGGGACAGGTTGTGCGTTAACAATCTATCAATCACAACAGCATCCCCGATGAAATTGGCAACGGGCGTCCTGAACTTGCCTAAGCGTTCCACCACGGTGACCGGGGCGGCTGCCAGGCGTTGTGCCAGCTCCAGCGGCAGACCCAGGGCATTGATCAGCGGAATGTCATGGTCCTCGTACGCCTGGATGACGGCGTGGAGGTAAGCCCGATTGAGTTGTGCGATGACCAGGCACGCCTTAATGGAGCTGCTGTCGTCCTGTTCCCGGTTGCTGCGGTCATGGTCGCTGTCCTTGTCCATAGTGTTCGTCATGTCGATGCTCCTTGCAGGTTGGTTTTTTTGGGTTAACGCCAGGCCTGAAGTCAGCCCGGAATGCCCAGGGGGTTGATATAGGGATCAGGGCTTTGGCGCCGCTGTCGGTGAAACTCACGTTGCGTCTGCTCCAGGAGACGCAACGGCGTGTCGATCCACTGACAGGCGGGATCACTGAACAGCAGCGGGCTGCGTAGATCGATGGCGAATTGGTGTTGTTCGTCGATGAACACGGCTTGCCGGCAGAGAAGATTGCGTTCCAGTGCGGCAGGTTCCTCGTCGAAATAGGGACCTTCGATGGTTTTCCAGAGGCGCCACCAGACGTAATCCACTAGTTGGCTGCCGTCCAGCTGCCGATTCATGAGGTTCAGTTCCAGGCGGTATCGGCGGACGGGTTGGTTGCTGTCGTCGACGAGGGTGATGGGGTCGTTGGGATTGCCCTGCTGATTGATAAACCGTGCGATAGGGAAGCAGCTGAAGATCGCATGTGCCCAGCACGCGGAACTGCGGGCAACCCTGAAAAAAGGGTCTGGGTCGTCCGGGTGGGGCTGCGACAGCAGATGGCGGTGGCGGTCTTCAATGCTATAGGGGACCGGCGGGTTGTCCGGCAAGGTCAGCGCCCGCGACAGATTGAAGGCCGGGTGGCGCGCGCTGGTGTTCGTCGCCGCCGAAGCTGTCGGTTCGGTCAGGGTCGGCACGGGCGCCGCTGCTGGGGTCGGTGGTTCAGGCCGGCGTCCGGATGCGCCAGGGACTGCTGGAACGGTGGGTTCTGGTCGGGGTGAAGTCGAGGTTGCCGACTGCGATGGACGGAAGGGGGCAGTGACGTTGTTCGCCGCCATCTCGGGTTCCGGCTGGGGCTTGTCGTCAGTTGCAAACTCGCCCGGTTCCCCCGGTTCAGGTGCGGGAGACTGAAGTTCGGCGGCCCCTGCCGGATCAAGCTGTTGGAGCAGCACATCGGCCTCGGCCGTCAGGTGTCGCGGATTCAACCCTAATGCGCTGGCCATGGCCTGCTCGAAGCGGGTTTGAAGCTCCGCCAGGTCGAAGACGTCCGGATGGTCGCCGCTGGCGAGCGCCTCGCACCACAGCGCGTCAAAGCGGGGGGGCTCTGCGCTGTGGCGTTCCCACAGGGTGCGGTAGCTGCGTTCAAGCCTGCGGATTTGTTCAGTCGTCCGTTGGGAAATTCCACCCTCCAGCGCCATCGGGATTTGTTGGTAGAGGTCCACGCCGTAGCGGTAACGCACCAGCCTCGATGGATCTACCGAAAACCCATCCGCGTTGATGCGCTCGCAGGCCTCGCGGGTGCTGAGTTCGCGGCCTTCCAGATCCTCATGAAACTGTTTGAGGTCCATGTAGAAAAACGCGGTTTCGATAAAACTCATCTGGGACCGCTTGAGGTTTTCGATGCCGTGACCGACGAACAGGTCCAGTTCGTCCCGGTACGGCTCGAACACGCATTCCTGTTGGTAAAAGCGTTGGTCGCCGGTTTCGGCCCACAGTTCCTGCAGCGCTTGCAGGCGGGTGCCGGCACCTTTTTTCAGCACGTAGAAGGTTTCGCCGGGGCGCTGGGTTACCACGAGGGGTTGATCCAGACCGCGCTGACGAATGCTCTCCCGGATGTCCTCGTACTCGGCATTCCCAAACCGACGCGGATTACGCTCGTAACGCCGGATCTGGTCGAGGTTGAGCCGGATCAGGGCGTTTTTGAGCGACGTGGTGTTCAGCATGTCGCTCAAAAAGCCGGGGTTGGGCGCGTCGCTGCCGATGCGCTTGCGGACACTGTCCCGAAAACCCGTCACTTTCTTGGTCATGAGCGGATCTCCATGGCGGCCATGCGGGTCAGCAGTTCGTCGGTCAATAGCCGGTATTGCTGGGCTTGAGGTGCCGAAGGTGCGTGCTGCACGATGGATTGGCTGAATGCATGGCTTTCGGGAATTTTGGTGCTGAGGGTGATCTGGGTGTTCAGCAGGAGCCGGTCATAGAGGTGCACCAGTTCCTCTTCAATTTGCTTTTCAATCCGGGTTTTGGCGCCGTGCACCTTGTTGGCCAGAATGCCGATCATTTTCAGGTGGGGATTGTGGCGATTGCGGGTGCGCTCGACCGAGGCCGTCAGGTCGCGCAAGCCGTCCAGGGCGAACACGTCCAGTTCGATCGGCACCAGGATGTAGTCAGCCGAAATCAGAGCGGCGCTGAGCAGGTACCCGAAGTTGGGCAGGCAGTCGATGATGATGATATCGAAATGATCG
>JBMOPR010000021.1:0-4411 GCA_049323075.1 Pseudomonadota bacterium | reverse complement strand
GATCTTTCCCTACGACGAGCTGCTGTGCCTGCTGGCGACGTTTTCCGAGCGCTTCCCCGATACCCGGGTGGAACTGGCGGAGGAGGTGCTGTCCGGCGGCCATGACCTGCTGCTGGCCGGCGCGGTGGACCTGCTGGTGTCGTCGCTGGTGCCGCAGGGCTTTGTCGGCGAGCCGTTGCTGCAGGTGGAATTCAGCTGCGTGGCCAATCCCGCCCATCCGCTGCACCAGTTGGGGCGCGACGTGACCCTGCAGGATCTGAAACAGCACCGCCAGATCGTCACCCGCGATTCCGGTGCCCAGCGCCGCTTCAGCGCGCCCTGGCTGGAAGCGGAGCAGCGCTGGACCGTCAGCAACATGACCACCGCCATCCGTGCCCTGGCCAGCGGGCTGGGTTTTGCCTGGATTCCGCGCCTGCAGATCGCCCGCGAACTGGCGCAGGGCACTCTGCAGCCGCTACCCTTGAGTGAAGGCGGCAACCGCGTTGCCCAGCTGTACCTGATCTACAAGGATCGCGACGGCGCGGGGCCGGCGACGCGTTGTCTGGTGGAGTTGCTGCTGCAACGTTGCAAGGCGTTAAACGTGGGCGCCAACCTGGACGAGTAAGGGGTGGGCGAGCAGGGTGGGCGATTAGTGCGGCGTTGCCGGAAGCACAATCAGGAAAATGAATTCAAACAGGAAATGGATTCATAAAAGGAGATGCCTTGTATGGGGAAGCTACGTGTTCCGTTCCTGCTGATGCTGTTCGGCGTGCTGGCCTCCAGTTTGCCGCTGAACACCGCCCGCGCCGAAATCTACAAATGGACCGACGAGCGCGGCAACGTGCATTACTCCGATGAAAAACCCGACGACCACTCCACCGAAACCGTCACGCCCAACACCGAAAAAATGGGCGTGGAACTGACCCAGCCTGCAACCGCGCAGGAATGGAAACAGCAGGTGCTGGGTGATCCGGCATCCCCTGCATCCTCCTCTGACACCAGCACTCCGGCGCCAGCCGCCACTACATCGACATCCGCCGCCGGCATCGATACCAATCGCACCGACATTTGCGAAGGCGTGGTGGGGTTATGCTTCACGCCGGAGCAGGATTACGTCTGCAAATTGCGTTACGGCACCCACTGCTGGGACATTTATTACTGGAAAGTCTGCCGCTTTCAGGATTGCGAGGATCGCCATCTGGTGGATAAATGCGATTCCCCGTTTTATTTTCTCGACAATCGCCCGGTGATGCTGGGCCGCCGCGATGTGAGCCGGCCGTTGCCGCTGCGGGAATCGGTGTCGGCGCAGGACTGGACCTGCCTGTCCAGCCACGGTTTTTTCTGCGACGAAGTGGCGAACGAAACCCTGTGCCGGCAGGAATACAACCAGAGCTGCACCGAGCTGAAAAACTGGCTGGAGGCGGCGCGGCAACGTTGCAATGCCAACCGCGACGGCGACTGCAAGGATATCGACGTGCTGCTGCGCTACCGGCCCGCTCCGCTGGAGGAAGTGAAGAAAAGCGGCGTGCGCAATGCATCGGGCGGCGTCACCCGTTATGACCTGCTGTTCCAGTCCATGGATGTCACCCACAATGATGCCGCCAGCAATGCGCGGCTGCGGCCGGTGCTGGAATCCATCACCGGGCTCAATATCGATCCGCAACGCAAGTGGTACGATTGCGATCCGCAGCGGCACAGCATCATCGATCACAATTGACGGGGTTCGGCACTGCAATTGTGGTCAGTGGAACGCCAGCGTGCGGCTGCACTGTTGCGGCTGATCGCGCTGGCAGACACGGAAACGGTCGCCGAATCCCACCAGCGAGAACAACACCTTCTGCCCGTCCGCCTCGCCCTGATGAATCACTTTTTCACCCTTGAACAGCGTCACCGGCGTGGGGCTGTGCCATTGCAGCACAATTTGTCGGAACAGCAGGAATTGCGTGGTTTTGACTGTCACCTGCACGGCTTCTTCCTGTGGTGGATCGGGCGGATATTGCTGGCCGGTCATGGTGCCGGTGAGCCGCACCGGATGACGTTGCTGGTGGGTGTCGTCCTGCACTTGCTGTTGCAGCGTTTGCAGTTGATTGCCGTCCAGATTCGCATCCAGCACCACCAGCGCGAAATGCAGATCCGTGTCGCTGGCGGAATCGGCTTGTATCTGCAGGCGATAACCGCCGTTGCTGTCCTGCGGCATATCGGGCTCGATTGACATCTGCGCACTGGCTTCACCCGGCAGCAGAATTCCCTGATCCGTGATCACCGTCACCCGCTCCGGCGCAAACCGCTGCGGCGGAATGAACACCTCGGTCGGCAGATCCGAATGCGTGCCCTGCCAGGTCACCAGCGCGAACGGCGCATCGGCAAACAAGCGCTGGCCATGGGTGTCGATGGCAGCCCAGTCCATGTTCCTGCCCGCGCCGTCCTTTGCCAAAGAATGATAGAAAAAGTTCACCAGCCGCCCCTGCACGGCACGCGGATACACACGGCCGATCACCGGCGCACCCACCGTCAGTTCATCACCCTTGATGGCGGAAAAATTCTCGCCGTTCCAGCCATCGCCATCCCGCACCACCTGATCCGGATTGCCGTTGCGCAATTCCTCGTGCTGGTCCTTGTAGATATCCCAGTGCCACTGGGTGCCCGACACCGGCAGCGTGTAAAAATCCAGGCGCCGGTCTTTCTGCGGGCGCTGACTATCGCTCGCTTCCATGGCCTGATAAGTGCCGTTCACGATGCGGTAGTAGTCCTTGCTGCCGCCGCTGGCATTGTGCAGCCACATGCCGAATTCCCCCAGCACCACCGGCATGTTGAGGAAACGGGTCTCGGCGCGGATGCGGTCCAGGTTGGGAAAATACTCCGCGTTCTCCACCCGGTTCAGATTGGTCACGCCCATGCGCGCGGCATCGTAAAAATGCGGCGCGAACACAAAGCCTTGCGTTGGAATATCGCGCAGGTAATGGCCGCCGGTGGGTGGTGTGAAAAAGCCGGCGTTGGTATCCCAGAACACCAGCGGCTCGGCGAACACCAGCTGCCGGTTCCAGCCGGTTTCATCCATCACCTCGCGCACGCGACGGTAAAAGGGCCACAGCTTTTTATTGTCGAACTCATCCGCCAGATCGATGTGGCCCTTGCCGTAATTGGGTTCGTTGAATGGTTGCAGGCCGACGATAAAATCCAGCTCCTGCGGCGTGAATTGCGTGCGCAGATACAGCAGGCTGTGCCGCAACTGCCACAGGAATTCATCCTGCACATGACGCTCGCCGACGGGGGTGTAAATGGGCGAGTTGTCCCAGAACGCGCGATAAGCCTGGCGCACGCGGGGATTGATCACGTTGTGCATGCTCCAGTTGAAGCAGAGCACGGTGCAGCGGGCGAAGCGGTTGTAATCGCCGCCTTCGATGATCCAGCGGGGCGCGCCGTTGCCGGTGAACGTGTCGCTGCCTTCGAACAGGTAACGGGAATACAGATCGGTGTGGTAATCGAGAAACACAAACATGTTTTCGTGGATCGCGGCTTTCACCTGCTCGGCGATGGCGTCCAGATAGGCGGTGTCGAGCTGGTCCACCTGCGGGTGCGTGCCTTCCCAGCCCAGCGTGAAGCGGACCAGATTGGCGCCGGTGTGCTGGCGCATCAGGCGAAAACTGCGCTCGGCGTCGGCGCGGTTGGCAAACGGCTTGAAACCCCGGCTGGCCAGCTTCACCGAACCCGACACATTCCAGCCGCGCAACACCACCTCGCGGCCGCTGGCATCGAAAAACACCGGATCGGTGACGGGCTGTTGCAGGTGCAGGGTCTTTTTACCGATGGAAAGCGGGCCGCCAATGGAAAGTGGCCCTGTGGCCTGGGCGATGGCCGCCACCAGTGCGCAACAGGCGGCCAGGATAATGCGGGGCAGACGAGCCATGCGGAGTTTCCCCTGATTCTTGTTGTTAGTGGTACGAAAGTACCATTTAAAAAGGGGCGGAGGCAACCGCAAGGGAAAACACAGATACTGCCTTCTGTCGAAATCCGCTGGCGGCGTTCGACTACTGGCTAACAGTGCCTGACACTGCTTCAACCACCTTCAAGGAGAACCGCCAATGCCCCGCATGATCTTCGTGAACTTGCCCGTCACCGACCTGGCCAAAGCCAAGGCGTTCTACACGGCCATCGGCTTCACCAACAACGCCCAATTCACCGACGACACCGCCGCCTGCATGGTGTGGAGCGACGCGATCCACGTCATGCTGCTCACCCACGCCAAGTGGAAAACCTTCACCAGCCGACCGATCCCGCCGTCCACTGCCAGCGAAGTGCTGCTGGCGATCTCGCTGGACAGCAAGGCGGACGTGGATGCCATGAACAAGGCCGCCGCCGCGAACGGGGGTACGGCGGATATCAATCCGAAGCAGGATCTGGGGTTCATGTACAGCCGCCCGCTGGCGGACCC
>JBMOPR010000020.1:0-4420 GCA_049323075.1 Pseudomonadota bacterium | reverse complement strand
ATTCACGAAACTATTCACGACAACACGGCAGGCTCTTCTGCACGCGTCACTGACACCGGCCGCCCCTCGCCTCCGATCCAGCGCGGGTAACGCACGCCATACCATTTCTTCGCAAACAGGTAGTGGCGGATCGGCGTCTTGGCGACGATGGCGAGCAGGCCGATGGACAGCAGGCACCAGACTGCCGCCGTTTCATGGGAATCCCGCGTCAGCAACGCCGACAGCACCACGCCGGTGAGGATGTGGTACAGGGTGAATTTCCAGGAGCCATAAAGAAGCGGCAGCAGGAACACCAGCATGAAATAGGGTTCCTTCACGAAGCCGAAACGGGCCCAGGAGGTATCGAACACCGGCACGTGCCAGGCAATGTGCCAGTCACCGGACACCGAGCAGAGCCGGGTGCTGTCCAGCATGTGCAGCGTGCTGTGCTGGGCCCATTCGAACGGGTAGATGTCGACGATCATGGCAATGGCACCGGCAAAACACAGGGCATACACCCAGGGCCCCATCCGCCTTTGCACATTCTCCGGCAGGAAATACATCGAGATCATGTTGGCGAAAAACGGCTGGAAGGCGATGTGCAGGTAACCCAGCAGGGTGAGCAGCTGATTGGGCGGGCTGTCGCACATGTCGATCCACCAGTAGGTGAAACCCTGCAGCAGCTCCATCAGGGAAAACCACAGCAGCGGCAGATACAGCTCCTTCTTTTCCCCCTGCTTCGCGGCGATGGCCACGGTCGACAAACCCACGGTGGCCAGTGCAAAACTGGCCTCGGCACTCCAGCACATACGGTATTCCCGGCAAATGATTGGCTTTATTTTGTTGAGACATTATTATTTATTTGTCTCACGCTAAACGCAATCCAATACCGGTGACAAACTGTAACCGGTTGCCAGCGGGCCGCTTTCTGGCTTCACCCTGCCATTGAGGATATAGTTACCGGCTTTCCATTTTTCCCTAAATCCCGTTGCCTTTCTGTCCGAGCCACCATGACCGCAACCCAACGCAAAATCCTCGTCACCAGCGCCCTGCCCTACGCCAACGGCCCCATTCACCTGGGCCACATGCTGGAATACATCCAGACCGACATCTGGGTGCGCTTCCAGAAACTGCGCGGGCACACCTGCACCTACGTCTGCGCCGACGACGCCCATGGCACCGCCATCATGCTCAAGGCCGAACAGCTGGGCCGCACGCCGGAGGAACAGATCGCGCAGGTGAAGCAGGAACACGAACGGGATTTCGCCGCGTTTCTGGTGGATTTCGACAATTACTACTCCACCCATTCGGAAGAAAACCGCGCCCTGTCGAACCTGATCTACACGCGCAATCGCGACAAGGGCTACATCGTCACCCGTGAGATCACCCAGCTGTTCGATCCGGAAAAGCAGATGTTTCTGGCGGACCGCTTCGTCAAAGGCACCTGCCCCAGGTGCGGCACCGCCGACCAGTATGGCGACAACTGCGAAGTGTGCGGCGCCACCTACGCTGCCAGCGAACTGAAAGATCCGCGCTCCACCATTTCCGGCGCCACGCCGGTATTGAAAGCCAACACCCAACTGTTTTTCGACCTGCCGAAATTCGACGCCATGCTGAAGGAATGGACCCGCTCCGGCCGCCTGCAGGAAGGCATCGCCAACAAGCTGGCAGAGTGGCTGGAAGCCGGCCTGCAGCAGTGGGACATTTCCCGCGAGGCGCCCTATTTCGGCTTTGAAGTGCCCGATCATCCCGGCAAGTATTTCTACGTCTGGCTGGACGCGCCCATCGGGTACATGGCCAGTTTTGAAAACCTGTGTGCCCGCCGCCCGGACCTGACGTTCGACGATTACTGGGGCAAGGATTCCACCGCCGAGCTGTACCATTTCATCGGCAAGGACATCATCAATTTCCACGGTCTGTTCTGGCCCGCCATGCTCACCGGCGCGGATTTCCGCACACCCACGGCGATTTTTTCCCACGGCTTTGTTACCGTGAACGGCGCGAAAATGTCGAAATCCCGCGGCACGTTCATCAAGGCGGAAACCTACCTGCGGCATTTGAATCCAGAGTACCTGCGTTATTACTTCGCGGCGAAACTGAGCGAGCGTATCGACGACATCGACCTTAACCTGGAAGATTTCGCCCAGCGCGTGAATGCGGATCTGGTGAACAAGGTGGTGAACATTGCCAGCCGCTCCGCCGGCTTCGTGGCCAAGCAGGGCGGCAAACTGTCGGCCCACAACGCCGAGCCCGATCTGCTGGCGGAGGCCCAGGGCAAGGCCGCCGTGATCGCCGATTTTTACGAGCAGCGCGAATTCGGCAAGGCCATGCGCGAAATCATGGCGATTGCCGACAAGGCCAACCAGTACATCGACGAGAAAGCACCCTGGGCACTGGCGAAACAGCCGGGCAAGGAACAGGAAGTGCTGGACGTGTGCACCGTGGGCATCAACCTGTTCCGCCTGCTGGTGATTTATCTGAAGCCGGTACTGCCGAAACTGGCGGCGGAAACCGAAGCCTTCCTGAAGGTGGCTGCGTTCCACTGGGAAGATGTGAACAACCTGCTGCTGGACCACCCCATCAACCCCTTCAAACCGCTGATGCAGCGGGTGGACATGAAGCAGATCGAGGCGCTGATCGAGGACGGCAAGGCCGAGGCCGCCGCCGAGGCACCCGCCAAACCGAAAACCGCCCTGGACGACGACCCGGTGGCCCCCGTCATCAGCTTCGACGAGTTTGCCAAAGTTGACATCCGGGTGGCGAAGATTGTCGCTGCCGGTCATGTGGCAGGCGCCGACAAATTGCTACAGTTGACCCTCGATATCGGGGGCGAAACCCGCAACGTGTTTGCGGGCATCAAGTCGGCCTATCAGCCGGAAGATCTGGTGGGCAAGCTGACCGTGATGGTAGCCAACCTGGCCCCACGCAAGATGAAATTCGGCATGTCGGAAGGCATGGTGCTGGCCGCCGGCCCCGGCGGGAAGGACATCTTCATACTGGAACCGGACAGCGGCGCCACCCCCGGCATGCGAGTGAAGTAATCGTGGTAAAATTCCGCTCTGCCGTACTGTCTGACTGACGCAAAGGGTTACCGTCATGCCTGAGTTTCTGCTGGTTTTGATCAGCACCATTCTGGTCAACAATTTCGTGCTGGTGCAGTTTCTCGGCCTGTGTCCGTTCATGGGCGTGTCCAACAAGCTGGAAACCGCCATCGGCATGGCGATGGCCACCACCTTCGTGCTCACGCTGTCGTCCGTGCTCACCTACCTGACCTACACCTACATCCTGGTGCCGCTGGATGTGGCTTATCTGAAAACCATGTCCTTCATTCTGGTGATTGCCGTTACCGTGCAGTTCACCGAAACCGTGATGCGCAAGACCAGCCCCCTGCTCTACCGCGTGCTGGGTATTTTCCTGCCGCTGATCACGGTCAATTGCGCGGTGCTGGGCGTGGCGCTGCTCACGGTCAAGAAAGGTGTCGACAGTTTCATATACGCTTTCCTGTATGGCTTCGGCGGTGCACTGGGCTTCTCGCTGGTGCTTATCCTGTTCGCCGCCATGCGCGAGCGGATTCTGGTGTCCGACGTGCCAACCCCGTTCAAGGGCGCCAGCATCGGCATGATCACCGCCGGCCTGATGTCGCTGGCGTTCATGGGCTTTTCCGGCCTGATCAAGATTTAGGGCAGTCAGTATGGATCTTCTGATCACCAATATCGGAGCAGTTTCGGCGCTGGTGGCCCTGGCGCTGGCGTTCGGTGCCATCCTCGGTTATGCCGCCGTGAAATTCCATGTGGAAGGCAATCCCATTGTCGACCAGATCGACGACCTGTTGCCGCAAACCCAGTGCGGGCAGTGTGGTCACCCCGGCTGTCGCCCCTATGCAGAAGGCATGGCCGCAGGCGAAGAGATCAACAAATGCGTTCCCGGCGGTGAAGACACGATTCGCGCGCTGGCGGATCTGCTGGGCCGTGAATTTGTGCCGCTGGATGCGGAGTACGGTGAGGAAAAACAACACAAGATGGTGGCCCACATCCGCGAGGCGGAGTGCATCGGCTGCACCAAATGCCTGCAGGCGTGCCCGGTGGATGCGATCCTCGGCGCCGCCAAGCAGATGCACACCGTGATGGTGGATGAATGCACCGGCTGTGATCTGTGCGTGGAGCCCTGTCCGGTGGACTGTATCGACATGATCCCCGTGAAAACGACCCAGCAGACCTGGACCTGGCAGCCGCCCGCCGGCATTGGCGCCCGTCCCGGTGACCTGATTCCGGTAAGGAACATTGCATAATGAGTATCTGCGCATGAGCCGTCGTATCTGGGACATTCCCGGCGGCATTCATCCACCGGAAAACAAACAGCAGTCTTCCCGCAATGCCATTCGCCCGGCCGCAATTCCCGCGCGTCTGGTAGTGCCCGTGCAGCAGCACATCGGTGCACCGGC
>JBMOPR010000019.1:0-4486 GCA_049323075.1 Pseudomonadota bacterium | reverse complement strand
CGGGCACGGGCAAGGCCAGGTAGTCCAGGTAGTGCAGTGTGCGGTACGGATCCTCTGTCACCCACAGGTGGTGGGACAGGGACACCGGCCGGGACAGGTCGGCAATGGTTAGCACCTGAGCCTGGGCGTGAGCGATGGGGCCGAGCAGGCACCACAACATCAGTGCAACTGCGCAGGTGAGCCGCAGCAGGGTCGTAGATGCCTTGAAAATCAGTGGTTTCCCGTACAGGGATCGTTTGGGTGCAGTTGCGGCGAGCACGTCTGGCTATGGCCTGATTGGATTTCGTTCAGTATAGCGGTTTGTGTGGAGACGCAGTATTCCGCAGCAGCACCCGTTTATTCAAATCGCCCGCTTTCCACTTCGAACCACGTGGCCTTTGCCAGCGCGATCAATTCCCCCTGTTCGGAAAAGATTGCCGAGCCGGCAGGAAGTTGAAGACCGTCGTCAACAAAGCCAGTTCGGTTTCCAGCGGTGAAGGCGCAAACAACCGCACACTCAGCCACCGTTACCTGAATGCGAAGCGATTGAAATCATTTGCAGCGCCTTGATGGCAACCCTCTGGAAGGCCACGAAAAGTACACAAAGCATAGGTGCGCATTTTTGCATGAAGCAGTGAGAACGCACGTGTGGGCAACTGGAAAAATGCCAGGCGGAAATGTGCGGATGGTGTGCGTGGCGCGCTGCCACGTATTCAATATTTTGAATGCTCGAACCGATCATCGGTGAACATGCAGGAAATTCTTGCATAAGTTCAAACTTAAATTGAAGAATGGTTGCGTGAGCGTGGCGGACTATTGTTAGATGCCGCACACGCGATTTTCACAAAAAAACAAGAAGGGGTAGTTCCGATGAAAAAAATCAACCGACGTAACTTTTTGGGTGGCGCTGCTGTTACGGCTGCTGGTGCCGCAATGCCGGATGCGGCGATGGCGGTGGGGCGCATTCGTGTGACACGTTCAGAAGAACGCGTGGTGGTCATCGGATCGGGCTTCGGCGGTGGCGTATCCGCGTTGCGGCTTGCGCAGGCAGGCGTCAAGGTGCTGGTTCTGGAGCGCGGACGCTGGTGGAACACTGGCCCCAATTCGACCACGTTTCCGCGCGCCATGGTTCCCAGCAAGCGTGACCTTTTCTACACTGCGTGGCCCGAATTCATGGGAGTGCGCATTGGTATCAATCCCTACGTGGGTTTGCTGGAAGCGACGGTGGGACGCAATCATACGGCGATAGCCGCGGCCGGTGTCGGCGGCGGCTCGCTTGTCTACCAGGGCATGACGTTGCAGCCCACCGAAGAAAATTTCAGGGCGTGCTTTCCCGAGACAGTTGATTATGCCGAAATGGATTCTGTCTTCTACCCGCGGGTAGCGCAGATGCTTAAGGTGCAGACTGCGCCGGATGAATTGATCAACAGCCCCACCTATCTGGCCGCACGCATTTTTGCCAACCGCGTGCAGGCAGCGGGTTACGACCTCACCAAGATCCCGATGCCAATCGACTGGCAGTTTGCACTCGATGAGTTGCAGGGTCTGATGGCACCTTCCTACACCAATGGCGACTGTGCCCTGGGTGTGAACAACGGTGGCAAGCACTCCGTCGATGTAACCTACATCAAGGATGCGCTTGCCACTGGCAATGTCACGGTTGCCGCGCAGCACAACGTGCGAAGAATTGCGCGCGATGCCGATGGTTCCTGGACGGTTTTCGCGGACCGAACCAGCTCGGCTGGTACGGTGCTTGAACACAAGATCATTAAAACCAAAACGCTCATTCTGTCCGCCGGTACGGCCAACACGGCGAAGCTGTTGCTGGGTGCGGCCGGGCGTGGCGATATCACCGATCTGCCGGACGAACTCGGCCAGGGCTACGGCACCAATGGCGATCAGATCTATGTCTGGGATCGGATGCCGGAAAATCCGGGCGCGCCGCAGGGCGGCCCCGTCATTTACGGCAGCCGCGAGTGGAATGATCCCAACCAGCTTCCCAATACCATCATCCAGGCATCGCTGCCGCCGATCTACAAAAAGGATAAAAGTGCTGTGGGAATATCCACAGCACTGATTCCCGGCGCGGCCAAGCTGCCCCGCAGGGCGGCGGAGTGGTATGCAACGATGCTGGTCGGCTTTGGTATCAGTCCCGATCGCGGCAAATTCATCTACAACCCGGAAAGGGACAGGGTAGAACTGCATTGGCCGAAGGACGGTGATGCGGCAGTGGCGGCCCGTATTCACGAGCGGATTGCGGCAGTGGCTGGTCCGGAAAGCTCTTTGATCAACACCAACAAGCTGGTCAACACTACCTGGCATCCGCTTGGTGGCGCCTGCATCGACGTGGTGTGCGATCTGGAAGGGCGTGTGAAGGGGCAGAAAGGACTGTATGTCCTCGACGGCGCCCTGATGCCCGGAACCACCTGCGCCTGCAACCCGTCGATGACGATTGCGGCGGTTGTTGAGCGTGCGCTCGATCGGATCGTGAAGAACGACGTGGGCACGATCATCTAGATACCTCGGGTACCTGATCCATCCGCAACGAGTCCGCAACCATTGCCCGTCGCAGTGGTTGCGGTTTTTTTTACTGCTTGATGCGCATCAATCCTTCCTGCGCAGTGCTGGCGACCAGCGTGCCAGCCTCGGTATAGAAAAAGCCGTGATTGAGTCCGCGTCCGCCGCCGCTGACCGGGCTGCGCATGTCGTAGTAAAGCCATTCGCTGGCATTGATATCGGCATAGAACCACAAACAGTGGTCGAGGCTCGCGGCCTGCACCTGTGGATCGATCAAGGTGTAGGGATGCGCGTGAAAGGCAGTGTTCAGAAACAGCAGATCAGATTGAAAGGCCACGATGAGGAAATGGTCGGCAGGTTCTGTCATTTTGCCGTTGGCTCTGAACCAGAAGGTCTGATGCGGATCGGCCTGCGGCGCTGGCGCATTAACGCCAGGACGGAATCGGCTGTAAATATCCAGCGCGGTGAAGTTAGGTGGTCGCAGATAGGTTATCTCGGGCCGTTCCTGCTGAACCAGCTGCCAGAATTCCCATTCACTGATCATTTCATTTCGGGGCTGCATGGGCGGCGCCGGTTGCTGATGCTGCAGTCCGCCTTCAGGTTTCTGGAAGGAAATGGTGGCAATAAAGATCGCCTTGCCTTCCTGCAGTGCAGTTACCTGGCGCAGAGAAAAACTGCCGCCGTCCCGCACCACCGTAACCTGATAGTCAATCGACACCGCAACATTGCCCGGGCGCAAAAAATGACAGTGCAGTGAGTGCGGCTGTCGATCGCTATTCAGATGCTGAATGGCGGCGCTCAGGGCCTGCGCAATTACCTGGCCGCCGAAGACGGCCCTGCGCTTGCCGGGCAGGTTTTCACCACGGTAAAGGGCGTCGCCAACGGATTGTACGCGCAGATGTTTCAATAGCTGTTCAAGATCAAAATGCATGGTCGTCGGGGGTTTCGAAGGGGATGCATAGCGTACCGGGAATTGGTTAAGGGTTCAAAGCCAGGTCCAGAAAGTCGGCCGCCACATTGCGCATCGACCGATAGTGCGGGCTGTCGCCCAGCACTTCACCCAAGAGGCGTAAATCTTTTTCCAGCAAGATGGCGCCATGTGCGAAGTCGCCAGGGGACGCCATCCTGGCGCGGACATCGAAGCTGAAGCTGCGGCCACTGCTGACATTCACCAGCCGGGTGAAGGCTTCGCGCGCAATGCCGAGCCTGTCTGCCAGTTCCAGAGCATGGTGGGCGAGTGCGAGGTTGGCAGCCATGAGATTATTGTTGACCAGCTTCGCCGTTTGCCCGGCGCCTACATCGCCGAGGTGAATCACCAGACCGGCGAAAGTTTGGAAAATGGGTTGCAGTGTTGCAACCGCCTTTTCATCCCCGCCGACCATGACAGTCAGATCACCCCGCGCAGCGCCGCGTCCGCCGCCGCTGACCGGTGCATCTACCAGCCACAGCCCGTGGGCGCGCGCCTGCACGGCCAGTGCCCTGCATAGCGCGGGATGAACGGTGGAGTGAATTGCGATGTGACTGCCTGGCGCCATTGCCGGAATCAGTTCGTCGCAGACCTGTTGCACGCCGGCATCATCCACAACACAGATGCCGCAATAGGCCACCTGAGCGCCGAGCGCGCTGATGCTGTCGGCAAAGGCCGCCGCTGTATCGGAAAAAGGCGCGAGGGATTGGGGTCGGCGCGCCCATAACACCACGTCCAGTCCGGCATCGATCATGCGCCGGGCCATGGGGCCGCCCTGGCTCCCCAGGCCGATAATGCCAGCCTTACTCATCGTAATTTTTTCCAAGGGGTTGATCGTCCACATTGTCTACGAATACCGGATATGAAAAAAGCGGTAGCAGCCGGCCCGGTGCCATAAAGCGCTCCGATTTTTTTTTGGTGGCGACGGTGTGAGTCTTCACAGACGTATTTCAAACTGGATTGCGCGTACAGATCATAATGAGTGCGCGTACAGACTGGTTGTGCGGCAGTCATCGTGGCCTC
>JBMOPR010000018.1:0-4497 GCA_049323075.1 Pseudomonadota bacterium | reverse complement strand
GCTATCTGTTTGATGGGGCTAACAATTCCTGCTATATTCCCAAGTGCCTCAAAAAAGCATGCATGACTTAGCAGGGTAACATTGACCGGTAACCGGCCTAAATTGAGTTTCGTCCGGCAAACAGCCGGTCCCCAAAAGGGACGACCATTCTACTCAGGTTACAGTCGATCACCTAATTCTCATGCATCCTTGATTCAGGCACCGGAATCGGGACCAGGTCGCAATTGGCAGTCAGCCCGATTCCAGAACGCACGTTTAAATACCAATGATGGTACGGTGGGCACACATTGCTGCACCGTGAACGTTAAACAAGCGTCTGACGTAGAAAAGCGAACGATTACTGTATATCGAGCCTGATTCGAACGCACCGGCAGGCATCGCGCAATGGCATCTCACAGCGCGATCAGAGACGGGCATCATGGCTGGTAGGGCGATCAAAAACGCCTGGCAATTGACGAACAAGAAACCGTACATATTCGCACTCCAGCCGGACATCCTCCGGCGGAGCAATTGATTTGCAGCCCAATCAGGCTGTTCACGCCTTTGCAACAACGCCATGCGACAGTTGGCTGTTGTGCCCTGGCAACAATGATGTACTGTTCCGACGCGTAGCCCACCGTAATCCCCTTCTTTTCTGCATTCAGCGCACCTTTGCTGGAAATTTATTTACATGAAAAGAATGCTGATCAATGCGACGCATTCGGAAGAACTCCGCGTCGCGCTGGTGGATGGCCAGAAGCTGTATGATCTGGACATCGAACACCGCACCCGTGAGCAGAAGAAATCCAATATCTATAAAGGCCGCATCACCCGGGTTGAACCGAGCCTGGAAGCAGCGTTTGTGGACTTTGGTTCCGAACGTCACGGATTTTTGCCCCTCAAGGAAATCTCCCGCGAGTATTTCGTCAAAAGCCCCCGCGACATTCAGGGCCGTTTCACCATCAAGGATGTTATTCACGAAGGCCAGGAAGTGATCATCCAGGTCGGCAAGGAAGAGCGTGGTAACAAGGGCGCTGCCCTGTCCACCTTTATCAGCCTGGCGGGCCGCTACCTGGTGCTGATGCCGAACAATCCCCGTGCCGGCGGCATCTCCCGCCGCATCGACGGCGACGAGCGCACCGCACTGAAAGATGTGATGAACGCGCTGAAACTGCCGGAAGACATGGGCGTGATTATCCGTACCGCCGGCATTGGCCGCAGCGTTGAGGAACTGCAGTGGGACCTGGATTACCTGCTGACCGTATGGGAAAACATCACCAAGGCCTCGGAAAACCGCCAGGCGCCTTTCCTGATTTACCAGGAAAGCAATGTGATCATCCGCGCCATTCGCGACTACCTGCGCCAGGATATCGGCGAAGTGCTGGTAGATACCCAGGAAGTGTTCGACGAAGCCGTCAACTTCGTGCGCCAGGTGATGCCGCAGTACGAAAGCAAGATCAAGCTGTACAAGGACAACATCCCCCTCTTCAACCGCTATCAGATCGAATCCCAGATCGAGACGGCGTTTGAACGGGAAGTGAAACTGCCTTCCGGCGGTTCCATTGTGATCGACCCGACCGAGGCGCTGGTGTCCATCGACATCAACTCGTCCAAGGCCACCAAGGGTGCGGACATCGAGGAAACGGCGTTCAACACCAACCTGGAAGCGGCAGAAGAAATCGCCCGCCAGCTGCGTCTGCGCGACATTGGCGGCCTGATCGTGGTCGATTTCATCGACATGACCAACAACCGCAACCAGCGCGAAGTGGAAAACCGCATGCGCGAGTCGCTGGAACTGGACCGCGCCCGGGTGCAGATCGGCCGTATTTCCCGTTTCGGCCTGATGGAGCTGTCCCGCCAGCGCCTGCGGCCGTCGCTGGGTGAAACCAGTGGCCATATCTGCCCGCGCTGCAACGGAGTTGGCTTTATCCGTGACCTGCACTCGCTGTCGCTGAACATCATGCGCCTGATCGAGGAAGAGGCACTGAAGGAAAACAGTTCCGAAATCCACGCCAAGGTGCCGGTGAACGTGGCCACCTATCTGCTGAACGAAAAACGGCAGGTGCTGGTGAACATCGAAACCCGTAACGATGTGCGCGTGGTGATTCTGCCCAGCCCGAACCTGGAAACCCCGCACTTCGAGGTGAACCGGTTCCGGACTGATCAGTTGCCGGGCGGCGAAGGCGTTGCCAGCTATGAAATGATCGACGAGGCGGATGAAGTCGACGAGGTGGTGCTGACCCCCGGCGAAACCCCGATCAAGAAGCCGGAACAGCCCGCGGTGCAGATGATCCAGCCCCAGACCCCGGCACCCCAGCCCCAGGAAAAGCCGGCGCCAGTGCCCGTCGCCGTACCGAAGGAGCCCAGCTTCTTCGCCCGCCTGTTTACCTGGTTCCTGCAACTGTTCAGCAGCCAGCAGCCACAGCCGGAAGCCAAGGCTGAAGAGATCCCCAATCAGCGCGACAACCAGCGCAATCAGCGTAACCAGCAGCGCGATCGTGGCAACCGCAACCAGCGTGACCGCGGCAACCGCAACCAGCGCGACCGGGGCCAGCGCCAGGAGCGCAAACGCGAAGACGATATCGTTACCAACCTGCCTGCCAACAAGGAGCAGCGTCCACCCCAGCCGCAGCAGCAGGAGCGCAAGGGTGGCCAGCGCCAGGAACGCGGCGAAAGACAGGAGCGTGGTGAGCGCCAGGAAAAAGGTGAACGTCAGGAACGCGGCGAACGCCAGGATCGTGGTGATCGCCAGCGCGGTGACCGGCAGGAGCGTGGTGAGCGCGACCAGCAGCGCAACCGTCAACCCCAGGCTGAAAGCACTGAGGAGACCGGTGGTGGCGATCAGGGCAACCAGCGCCGTGGCAAGCGTCGCAGCCCCAACGACAATCGCCGTCGTCGCCAGAGCGCTGCCCAGGCCGAGGAAAACGCCCAGCGCGGCCAGCAGGACGGTGTGGTAGGGGAAACCGGCAGCACTGAGCCATTCGAGGTGCAGGCAGAAGCAACTGCTGCAGTAGCCACTGCAATCGCAGCACCTGAGAGTGCCGTTGCAGTTAGCGAGCAAGGTTCGACAGAAAACCGTCCGCCGCGCCGTCACGAGCAGCGTCCTCGTTCCGAATCGGCTGCTGACGACACTCGCCGCCGGCCCCGGGTACCACAACCTGCTGAAGCTGAAGCCAGCCCTGTACCGGCTCAACCGGCTGCAGAAGCAGAACCTGCCCCGGAAGCCCGTCCGCCGCGCATTGAGCCGGTGGCCGAGCAACAGGCTGCTCCTGCCGCTCCGATGGCGATCACCGCCGCCGTAGTGGAGGAAAAGCCGGCTGCTGCCGTTCAGGCCGCAGACGATGGCAGTGGCCAGCGCGCTGCCAACGATCCGCGTGAAATCCGTCGCCGCCAGCTGGCGGAAGCGGCTGCCCGCGCATCGGAGTCATCCACGGCTGCCGAAGCCGGCAAGGACGCCTGATCCACCCTGAAAAAAATCGGGCTGGTGTTTTACGCCAGCCCGATGATCAGGGGTTCCATTTCCAGCTCAATCCTGAATCGTTCCCGCACATCTGCCTGTATCTGGCGGGCCAATCCCAGCACGTCCTCACTGTCACCCCCCATATTCACCAGCACCAGCGCCTGCCGTTCGTGGACCTTTGCCTTGCCGTGCACCCGCCCCTTCCAGCCCAACTGGTCGATCAGCCAGCCCGCCGCCACTTTTGTCTGCGCCCCGTCCAGCGGGTAATGCACCAGGTTCGGCCAACTGGCCAGCAGGGTCTGCAACTGCGCGGCAGGAATAACGGGATTCTTGAAAAAACTGCCCACGTTGGGAAGCTGGCGCGGGTCCGGCAGTTTGCGCGCACGCACCGCGATGATGATCTGGCGCAGTTGCAGTGGCGTGAGGGATTCGGCGCTCAACCCCTGGCTGGCAATTTCGGCGCGGATTTCGCCGTAATCCAGCTTCAGCGCCGGACGTTTGTGCAGACGGAACACCACATGGGTGATCAGGCAGCGGTCTTTGAGAGCGTGTTTGAAAATGCTGTCGCGGTAACCGAAGATGCAGTCTTGTGCCGACAATTCTGCGAAGGTGCCTTTTTCCAGATGGAAGATGCCGACTCTCTCCGCGACGTCTTTCAATTCCACCCCGTAGGCGCCGATGTTCTGAATCGGAGCAGCACCCACGGTGCCTGGAATGGCACTGAGGTTTTCCAGCCCGCACCAGCCCTGCTCCAGGCTGTACTGCACGAAGGCATCCCAGTTTTCGCCAGCGGCTACCTGCACCTGCACGCTGTCGTTATTTTCTTCCAGCACGGCAATGCCACGCAGTCGGTTGAGCAGCACCAGGCCGTGAACATTACCTGCCAGAATGATGTTGCTGCCGCCCCCAAGAATCAGCAGCGGCTGCTGGCGGCGCAGCTCCGGCAATTGCGCGCACTGGTCAAGATCGGTCAGCTCGGCAAACCAATCCGCGCGCACGTCAATCTGCAGCGTGTTGAAGGGCTTGAGGGACACATCGCGCTGCAGTTGCAGGTTCAT
>JBMOPR010000017.1:0-4499 GCA_049323075.1 Pseudomonadota bacterium | reverse complement strand
ACCCGACTTCAAGATCCAGGAGGCCCTGGTACAGATGCAGTTCCAGAAAGCTCAAGCCCACCTGAACCTGCTGAGCCACCTGCCCAATATGGAAGCCTGGAAGGAAAACCTGGAAAAGGAATACCAGCAATTCATGCAGACCATGACCGACTGGAAACAACTGCGCGCCGAGTGGTACGAGCAGAAGCGCCAGGAGTTTGCCGAGAAGAAGCAAGAGCTGCAGGACAAGTGGCAACGTGCCGCCGTCCGCACCCGCTTCATGGAAATGGAATACATGCTGAAAATGCAGCGCAAACGACTGCAACTGTTCAATATGAA
Source organism: Pseudomonadota bacterium (assembly GCA_049323075.1). GTDB lineage: Bacteria > Pseudomonadota > Gammaproteobacteria > Pseudomonadales > Ketobacteraceae > Ch67. The sequence goes on along the minus strand of JBMOPR010000017.1, from coordinate 4,181 downwards.
CTTTGCTGCCGCCGCATGAATACAAAGGGCCTCTTGAAGAGGCCCTTTCGTTTTGTGTGCCCCGTTATTCAGGAAGCACGGTGAAACAACCGCGACCACCAGGACGGATGCGCAGCTTCGTCATCCAGCTCCGGCAACCCCTTGGCGCCCACGAATACCAGTTCGTGCCGGCCGATTCTCAGCCGGTCACCATGCTCGATCACAGCAGTTTCCAGCGGTTCTTCATTCACAAAAAAGCCCCAGCAGTCACGATGGCAGGACAGAATCCATTCCTCTCCTGATTGCTCGATGATCAGATGGGAAGGGTGCAGGGTCGCATCGCTGATGGTGAAATCGGCGCCAGAGTCCGAGCCCAGATACCAACGTGTCTGCCCACGCCGGGGTTTGAGGACCAGCTCAAGGCCACGCAGCGGGGTCGACAGCACGATGAAACGGGCAAACTCCGCCGGCTGCAACGATTGCTGCGGACAGGAGCGAACGATGGACGACTGGTTCAGAACGAGCAAATTACCGGCACCACGAGTAGCCACATAAGACATGGCATCTCCTCCATGAGCACAATTGGGATGACTGCTGCGAACGGAATTATCCGCCTATAAGGCTCTTCCAAAACAGCGAGATTGTTCACAACCGAAACCGGACAAAACTGCGCTCAGCTGCCATGCTGCGGTCCGCAGTACCGCTACTGGATATGGCCCCCTGCCCTCGCATTGATTAAAGTAGCGGCCATGAAACCTGCCACCCCCCACACTCCGGAGCGATCCGAATCCGCCCCGGCCTGCTCGCCGCTTGCCGCCTATCGGCAGGCTGTCGAAGCCGGCTTTCATCCCGATGCAGCGCAATTGCAGGCAGCCCGTCTGCTGGAGGAATGCCATGCTGCATTGCATCATGGCAACCCGCCGCGATGCATTCCTGGCGTGTATCTCTGGGGACCGGTTGGCCGTGGCAAGACCTGGCTGCTGGACTGCTTTCATCGCAGCCTGCGCGTGCCTTCCCGACGCCAGCACTTTCACCACTTCATGCAATGGGTTCACCGACGCCTGTTCCAGCTCACCGGTACAGCCGATCCGCTGACAGCGCTGGCCCGGGAACTGGCCAGTGACGTCAGGGTACTGTGTTTCGATGAACTGTTCGTCAGCGACATCGGCGATGCGATGCTGCTTGGCCGGCTGTTTCAGGGCATGTTCGAGCAAGGCGTGGTGATCGTTGCCACATCCAACCAGGCGCCCGCGCAACTGTATGCCGGTGGCTTCAACCGCCAGCGCTTCCTGCCAGCCATTGACGCCATCGAGCAGCATATGCGCATTGTCGAGGTGGATGGCGGCCAGGATCATCGCCTTCACCCGGGACGCCCGCAGCAGCGCTACTGGGTCAGCCAGCCCGGGCAGAGCGGCGCCATGGATGCGGTATTCGCTCAACTAGCAGCGGGCCAACCGACAGACACGGGCGAAATAGAAGTTGGCTCACAGGCAATAAAAACGGTTCGCCATAGCCGGTCAGTGCTCTGGTGCCGCTTTGCGGATCTGTGCCAGATTCCATTGTCGGCGCTGGACTTCATTGCTCTGTGCGACCGCTTCTCGGCCCTGATGCTGAGTGACGTACCTCGCCTCGGCGGCCGGCAGCACGAAGCCTACATCGCCCGGGGCACCGAAGACGGCGTCGAGCGAGTGCAGGCCGGTGACCGGCTGTTGCCGGATCTGGCACGTAACGACGACAGCGTGCGCCGCTTCATCGCGCTGGTGGACGAATGCTACGACCGCCGTGTACCGCTCTATCTGGAAGCCGCGGCGCCACTGGATGAGTTGTACACGGAGGGTTATCTGGAATTTCCGTTCCGACGTGCACTGAGCCGGTTGAAGGAGATGCAGCTGGAAAGGTTTGGGATGGAGTGAGCCCGCTCAGTATCGGCGGGAAATACTCACTGCAACGGAAATGGACTCGGGCACAGGGGCACTAATTGACTTACAGAAAGCGAAATTCCGGGACATAAAAAAGCCGGTTAGCGTAAACTAACCGGCCTTTCTTTGGAGAATCTGGTCGGGACGGAAGGATTTGAACCTTCTACCCCTTGCACCCCATAAAAGAAAAAACACTTCCCACAAGATATTAAGACAACCCTAAATCATTGTTTTTTATACTTTCGCCTACTTTGCACCCAGTTGTGAAGTGTCGGAACGTGCCATAAAATCCCCCTATAGCCAGTCTCAATTGGCAACCAATTGGCAACGGGGAAATCTGGGGTGCGATTTTGGGCAAGATCACCGACCAACAAATGAACGCCAAACCCGGTGCCAAAGAACGCTGGATTAGCGAGTCATTGATCTGGGGGCATGGCAGTCTGGCCGCCCGGATCACCCCCAGCGGGGAACGCCTGTTCTACTTCCGCTACGTCAACACCCAGGGCGAGCGAATCACCCTGCCCCTTGCCACATACGACCGCGACGCCGCCAAAGCCAAAACTGACCACCCCCTACTGGAGCGCATCGGCAAAACCCTGACCCTGTCCGACGCCCGGTCATTGGGCAACGAACTGGCCGAAATCCACAAAGGCATCACCCGCGACGTGGCCGAACACCTGGAACAACTGCGCACCCAGGAACAGGAAGCAAAACAAGCCAAGCGGCAGGAAAAGGAACAGGCCCAGGCCAAGGCCGAACGCACCGCCGCCGCCATTGCCGCCCGCATGACCGTGGAAGCCCTGTTCAATCACTGGCTGGCCATCGACGCGGGCAACCGCAAGGATGGGGGTGGGGAGCTACGGCGATCCTTTACACGCGACGTACTGCCCCTGATTGGCCACCTGCACGTCGAGGACGTGAAGAAGGGCCACATCCTGCAAGTAGTTGACCCCATCCTGGCACGGGGCACCAAACGCATGGCCAAGGTCACCTTTGCCAACCTGCGCCAAATGTTCCGCTTTGCCGTCGACCGGGACATTATCGAGCACGACCCCAGCGCCGCCATTCGCAAAGCCAAAATCGGTGGCAAGGACACCGAACGCGACCGCGTACTGGCCGAAGACGAAATCAGAACACTGGCCAAACAAATGCCCGACGCGGGACTACTGCCCACCACAGAGGCCGCCGTGTGGATTGCCCTGTCCACCTGCTGCCGAATAGGGGAACTGCTGGCGGCCCGCTGGGAGCACATCGACCTGGAACGCATGGAATGGACAATCCCGGCGGAAAACAGCAAGAACGGCAAACCGCACACCGTTTACCTTTCCCGCTTCGCTGCCGAACAATTCCGGCGCGTGCAAGCCTACAGCGGCCACATACCCTGGATTTACCCGAACACAAAGGACACCGGCCCGGTGTGCGCCAAAACCATCACCAAACAACTGACCGACCGCCAACGGCAACCCGGCAACGGCCCCATGAGCAACCGCAGCGCCAAAACTGACGCCCTGCTACTACCCGGCGGCAAGTGGACAAGCCACGACTTGCGCCGAACGGGTGCCACTCTTATGGTTACTTTGGGGGTGATTCCAGAAGTGGCGGAACGCTGCCTGAACCACACCGAAGAAAACAAAGTGAAGCGCATCTACCAGCGCCACAACTACGCGGACGAAATGCGCGAAGCGTGGCGACTGCTGGGCGAGTGTCTGGCGTTGTTGACGAATGTTGAAGCCGACAATGTTGTGATAATGCGCGGCAAATGCAAAAGGTAAACAACTCTCGAGTGTAATCTATTCTAGAAAGTGCTGATTTTAATCAAATAGAGCAAAGGATCGCAATGAAACATTCCAGCTGGGTAACACCATCATTGGCACAAATTCATGCCACACTGATAGATAAAAAGCGATCCCATAAGATAGGAAACGCAACCACCTACACCAGAATAGAAAAAGTATTAAAAACCGAGCAGGCAGGAAGAGCTTGGAAAAGTCTAACAAAGCAAGCACGCAAGGGAAAAATCAGAGAACTAATAGAAGGCGAGAAAGAAAGCGAACTTCTGGAACCTCAATCCGATTTTTCTGACTTAATGCTATTTGTATTGGATTGGCGAAAAGCATCCATTTATATTCCTCCTGATGGAAACATTCCAACGGTCACCAACACGCTCAATTCCTTTCTCGCAGACGAAGAACTCATAGCTTACGCCCTCATTTGGATTTCAATTGAGAGCGCTAGCCGTAGCTTTCTAGCCACTGTACAGCTGACAAAGAAGGAACGTCAGGA
>JBMOPR010000016.1:0-4502 GCA_049323075.1 Pseudomonadota bacterium | reverse complement strand
GCCGGCAACAACCCCGGTTGCACCGGCCAATACCGTCGCCGCCGCCAGCCTGTGGCCGCAACCGATGCAACGTCTGCCGGCTGCACCTTATGCCCCTGAATTTTCCGCGCCGGGTACCGGACGCTTTCAGGTGGAGTCCTTTGCCGCGGGCCCGACCTCGCCTGAGGATCTGTTCAAGCCGGACGCGGCGGTCAGTACTGCACCGGCCGTCTCTGCCGCGCCCACCGCATCTGCTCCCGCTTTCGCGCCAACCAGTGCCGAGCCCGGCATCAGTCTGCCGGTGAATGACGACGCGATCGGCTGGCTGGCGCAGGCCCAGTCGGAACAGCCGAAAAAAATCACCAGCGCCAGCCGGAAATCGCTGGATTCCGGCCTGTCCCTGGCGAAGGATGAATTCGAACGGGAACTGGCTTCCATTCTGGGACAAACGGGTTCGGCTGCAGCGCCCGTCGTCGCCCCACCCGTTACCGATCCGCTGTTTCAGAACGCGCAGCCGCAGAACACCCAGGCGCAGCCCGCGCCGCAGCAAACCAAACCGCCAGTGCTTCCTGATCCCAACGCGCCGCCGCCCCACCCCAGTCATGATGTGTTCGACCAGATGGGCCTGGGCATGCGCTACGCCAACAGTTTCGATCTTGGCAACGTGAATCTGAACGAACGCTTCAACCGGTTCGAGCAGGAACTGGAGCAGCCAGCCACACCGCCGCAACGGACGTCCGCGCCGGCAGCCCCCAGCCCCTTTGTCGATCCCTATGCAAATCCCATGAGCCTGGATGAATTCGATCTGGTGGCGGAACTGGCAGAAATCGGTGCCGAAAAGAAAGTTTGCCCGCCACCCCAATCCAACACCCCAAATTCAACTGACACGACAGCAGGTGAGCACCATGAGCAACCGATTGGCTGAACTGGAACACAACATCGGCCGCCGCGCGGCGAACCGGAAAAAGCCGGCCAAGCAGGACAAGATGCGCAGCGCGCTGGAAAAAATGCAGCAGCCGCGCAAACCCGCGCCAGTGGCACCGCCCAAACCCGTTGCGCCCGCCGTGGCGGCACAGGGGCTGAGTGGCCGTGTATCACGCTGGCCCACCCGCACGGCCAGAGCCATGAGCAGCCGCGCGTTCAACGCCATCAGTTATGATATCCCCGGCAATTTCTGGGTGCTGGCGCAACCCTCGGGCATGGCGTGCTGGGCCACCGTATTCACCATGATGAAAACCTGGCGCAGCCAGCGGGAAATGACGATCGAACAGGCCGTCGGCACCGTGGGCCAGAAATGGGTGGATATCTACAAGGCTGACACCGGCCTGTCCGGCGACGACAAGCCCACCTTCATTTCTACCGCCGGGCTGGTAGCCGAACCACCGCAAAGCTTCAGCATCGAAGGCTGGGAGAATCTGCTGCGCAGCTACGGCCCCGTGTGGATCACCACCGATGAAGCACCGGGTGCCGCCTGGGCCATCCACGCCCGCATCATTACCGGCATTTACGGTGACGGCTCACCTGAAAACACCAAATTCAAAATAGTCGATCCCGCAGGTGGCCGCCGTTACGAGGAATCCATCGCCGTATTCATTCCCAAATACGAGGAAGAGGTGCGCCGCACCGGCTACATGCGGATTCAGGTGGTGCACTGGCAGAGTGATGCCCGTAGCGAACAGCGCGCACTGTCGCTGGGCCGCAGCCAGTCCGGTCGCTCATCAGCACGCGCATTCAGCGCTGGCTTCAGCACACCTCCCGCAGTGCACAGCCGTGGCTTCGATTATTCCGGCGCGCTTGCCGCTCACCAGCGCAGCCGCGCCCTCGGCGACGCCATCGACGTGCGCTATAACGTGGAACTGGTACCGCAACAGACCGGCATGTCCTGCTGGGCAGCAGGCTTCGCCATGATCGTCGGCTGGCGCGACCGCATCTGTATCGACCCGTCGGAAATTCCCCGCGCCACCGGCCACTGGGCGCAATACCAGACCGGCCTCAGTCCGGAAGATGTGTCAGTGATGAACGTGTGGGGCTTCGTACCGGAACCGCCACAAAGCTACACCGTCGAAGCCTTTGCTGATCTGCTGCGCCGCTACGGCCCGCTGTGGGTGGCCACTGCCGAGCCTGGCCCGCATATCCGCGTGATCACCGGCATCAAGGGGGACGGCACGCCAGACGGCACCAAACTGGACATCAACGATCCCTGGGAACAGGGCATGACCAGCTTCAAACCATCGAATCGCGGCGCGCAGTACACCGAGACCTATCGCCAGTTCGAGGAAAAGCAGGCCAACCTGGCGCGGCAGGAAATGAGCGTCGCGGCGCCTGTCTATATTGCCCACCTGCCCCGGCTGCCGGACTGGATGAATTCGTCCACCGCGAAAAGTTTCTCCCATCTGGTGGGCCGCCCGATCACCATGGAAGCCCCGCCCAATCCCGGCAATTTCCGCCTGCTGACCTCCGGCGTGTGGAACCGAAATTCCAGCCTGAATGTGCAGGGCGGACAGGCCATGTGGTTCAAGATCCGCAATACCAACGTGCTGGGCACCACCATCACCATCACCGACCAGAGCGGACAGGTGAAACAGTCCATTATCCTGCCGGCATCCAGTGTGGAGTTCGTCTTCAGCTGCTTTGGTCCGGAACCCATGGGCTGGCGCTTTGATATCCGCAGCGACAGTGACGCCTTCATGGTGACCTGGGAACTGTGGAGCACCTGGGTACCGGGCATGCCGCCCAACCGGTGATGCCAGCACAGAACGCTCACTGAAGTAACGCAAAAAAGGAAAGGCCCGGCAGTAAACCGGGCCTTTCCTTTTTTAAGTGGCGCTGGCAGCAGCGCCTTGATTGACAAGCGCAGGGCGGATTGGCACCGTGGTCACACGCTTTTCATTGTGCCCCCAATCCGGAGTTCACCATGCACGATCAGGTCCAGGAGTATTACGGCAAGACCCTGCAAGGTTCCGCCGACCTGCAAACCAACGCCTGCTGCACAGACAGCGCCCTGCCCGCCTATTTAAAACCGGTACTGGCCAACATCCACGACGAAGTCATGACCCGCTATTACGGCTGCGGCCTGATCGCGCCGGACGCGTTGCACGGCATGCGCATTCTGGATCTGGGTTGTGGCGCGGGTCGCGATGTCTATGCACTGTCTGCGCTGGTGGGCGAAGCCGGTACCGTGATCGGCGTCGATATGACCGACGAACAGTTGGCCGTGGCCAACCGCCATCGCGACTACCACGCGGATAAATTCGGGTTCCGTCAATCCAACGTCACCTTTCTGAAAGGCTACATCGAAAAACTGGATGAACTGGATCTGCCGGACAACAGCATCGACATCATCGTATCCAATTGCGTGATCAACCTGTCGCCTGACAAGGCGGCGGTATTGCGGGAAGCGCACCGTCTGCTCAAGCCCGGCGGCGAACTGTATTTCTCCGACGTTTACAGCGACAAACGCGTACCGGCAGAGCTGGCGGCCGATCCGGTGCTGTATGGTGAATGCCTGGGCGGCGCACTGTACTGGAACGATTTCCAGAATCTGGCCAAGCGCTGCGGCTTTGCCGATCCTCGGCTGGTCGAGGATCGGCCCATCAGCATTTCCAATCCCGCGATCGAAGAAAAAATCGGCCACATCCGGTTTTTCAGTGCCACCTATCGTTTGTTCAAGATCGACGGACTGGAACCGGCCTGCGAGGATTACGGCCAGGCGGTGGTTTACAAAGGCACCGTTGCGCACCAGCCGCAAGTTTTCCGGCTCGACAAGCACCACCTGATCCAGCGGGGCAAGATATTCCCCGTGTGCGGCAATACGTACCGCATGCTGCAGGAATCCCGCTTTCGCGATCACTTCGATTTCATCGGCAACTGGGACACGCACTACGGCATTTTTGAAGGCTGCGGCACCAGCCTGCCGTACAGTGCAACGGCGGCCGACGCGCAAGGTTCTGCGGGCTGCTGCTAAAACAGTTCCACGCTTTCCAGATGGACTGCATCCATGCCGGTCACGGTGGCTGGAGTGTTGTTGCGTTGCATGAAAGCCACCATTTCATTGACGACAGCGACGAAATCTTCATTCGCCGCTGAATGGTGGCAGAAACTCTTTTCCATGCAATCAATCACCGGGCGCAGCGTATCCAGAATCGAATCCTCCTGGTCCGGTTCCAGCCCCAATGCCGGCAGGATCGTCACCAGATCGCCCAACAGCCGGCTTGTGAGCTGGGTGCGGCTGAAATGCATGTGCTCGGCGCCGCTCTGAAGGCTACGGCGAAATTCGTCCAGTCGTTTGCACATGACGGATTCTGTTTCCAGCAGGGAATGATGGCGGTCCAGCCACTGCTGCACGCTGTCCAGAAACAGGGCCAGGGTATCCTGAATCTGCGACCCCGTTCCAGATTCGAGTCGACCCAGATCCAGCGCCAGCAGCACGGACGGCCATTTGAACAGGATCAGTTCGTCCTGCAGCGCAATTTTTCCAGGTGCCAGCATTAACGCGTCCAGTCGGGGGCTGGCCTGGCGGGTAA
>JBMOPR010000015.1:0-4503 GCA_049323075.1 Pseudomonadota bacterium | reverse complement strand
AGGTGTCGCTGGCACTGGATGAGAAAGAAAGCCGGGGTCCCCTGGGGATGCTGTTTCACGGATTGTTCTGGTCGGTGGGCAAGCTGTTCTGAGACGGCTAAGGCAGGAAAATTTGCGGGCAATCTGGAAAGTTCCAGCGTGATTTAAGAGGTGAATCAAGGAGTGAATTTCGGCAAGGGTCTCTGTGCTAGAATCGCTCCAGATTGATTGCACGCAGGATCTGCTCCGATGTTGAGAACCACTCTCCTTTTTCTTTCTCTGCTGCTGGCCGCTGGCCTCCACGCCGAAACCCGCGATCTCGACCATGGCATCCGGTTGCAGGGTCAGTTCGTGCAGGGTGGGATGGTGACCGGCACAGCGCCCGCCGACGTAACCGTGCAGTTCCAGAACCGTACCTTGCCACGGGCGAGCGATGGCCTGTTTGTGTTGGGATTCAATCGCGATGATCCGCCGGAGCAACAGCTAGTGCTCATCGATGCGAAGGGGCGTAAGCAGAGCGTGCTGTTCAGCATCCGCCAGCGCGCCTACGAGGTGCAGAAAGTGAATGGCGTGCCGCCGCGCACGGTGAATCCCGATCCGAAAGACATGGCGCGGATCGAACGGGAAACCGCGCAGGTGGCGCAGGCACGGGAAGCGGTCTCCACGCTGCCCTTTTTCAGCAAGGGATTCCGCTGGCCGGTGAAGGGGCCAGTGAGCGGCGTGTACGGCAGTCAGCGCATTTTCAATGGCGAGCCGCGCAGCCCGCATTTCGGGGTGGATCTCGCCGTGCCCGCCGGCACTCCCATCCTGGCGCCTGCCGATGCTGTGGTGACGCTGGCGGAAAAGGATCTGTTCTTTTCCGGTGGCACCATCATTCTCGATCACGGCATGGGCATCAACAGCGGTTATCTGCACATGAGCAAATTGCTGGTGAAAAAGGGCGACAAGGTGAAGCAGGGGCAGAAGATCGGTCTGGTGGGTTCCAGCGGTCGCGCCACCGGTCCCCATCTGTGCTGGCGTTTGAACTGGTACCAGTCGCGGCTGGACCCGCAACTGGTGACCGCGACACCCAAACCCTGATTGTTCAAGTGTCTCTTACTGAGGCTGCAACCAGCGTCGCACGGTGTCTTCATCGATGATGGTGAGGTAACAGGTATCCAGTGCCGGCTCCGCCAGCGTTACACGGAATTGCATCAGTTCGTCGCGGCGGAAACCGTGCACATCGATGACGTCGCCGGGCTGGTAGCGGTTCAGCACTTTTTCCAGCGAGCTGTTGTCCACCCGCACGTTGTCGATGGCAATCAGCACATCCCCTGCCGAAATCCCGGCGCGGTGCGCGGCACTGCCGTTCAGCACCCGCGTCACACTGGCGCCGTGGCCGGCACCGCTGGTGCCGATGCCCAGATCCGGCCGCTTGTCTGCATTCTTGCCCGCGCTGCCGCCGCTGTCACTCATCGAGGCTGATTTGCGCAGCGCGTATTCCACGCCAGCGGAACGCAACCACTCTTCCAGTTGCAGCTCCTCGCTGGCATAGATCGCGTGCTCGCAAAAACGCTGCAGGGATTCAAGCGCGGCCGGTGCGGCATTTTTTTCCCGCAGCAGGCGCGCGCAGGTGTGCTGGATGTCGTGTTCCTGCACCGGAATGCCGGTCAGGCCGTGGCGTTGCCACAGATCACGCATCACGTCGTCGAACGTCACCTGCTGGTCGCTCACCTGGCGCAACAACAAATCCAGCCCCAGTGCCACCAGCGAGCCCTTGGTGTAGTAACTGACGATGGCGTTGGCGCTGTTCTCATCCTGCTTGTAGAACTTGGTCCAGGCGTCGAAGCTGGAATCCGCCACCGATTGCTGCAGCCGGCCAGGATTGCGCAGGATGCGGGTGATGGTTTTGCCCAGCATGTCGAGATAATCGGCGGGGCTGATCAGGCCGGTGCGCACCAGTACCAGATCGTCGTAATACGATGTGATGCCTTCAAATGCCCACAGCAGTGGTGTGTGGTTTTCCTGTGCCAGATCGTAGGGAATCGCCGGCGCGATCCGCTTCACATTCCAGCTGTGAAAATATTCGTGGCTGCACAGGCCCAGATAGGTGCGGTAGCCGTCGCTCATGCTGTCGGCATTTTTGGCCAGCGGCAGATCATCGCGGCTGCAGATCAGGCTGGTGGAGGCGCGGTGTTCCAGTCCGCCGTAACCATCGCCTACCACCCAGGTGATGAAGACATAGCGTGCAAATGGCGCCGGTTCGCCGAACAGTTTGATCTGGTATTCGCAAATCACTTTCAGATCGCGGGCGATGCGCTGCAGATCGGCATTGTGCAGTCCGGTGAGGACAAAATCGTGGGGCACGCCGCAGGCGTCGAAACTCACCAGCGAGAAGTCAGCGATCTCCACCGGGTGATCGATCAGATCGGCATAATTGTCGGCGCGGTAGCGGCCGAAGCCGTAACGCCGCGCGCCGGCTTCCGGCAGCGATGTCGCCACGCGCCAGTGCTGCGCTTCGGGAATGCGCGGTGGTTCGATATCCAGCGTGCAGGGTTGGGCTGCCTGTCCCACCACTTCCAGAAAAACGCTGGAGCCGTTGAAGTAGGCATGCTTCTGGTCCAGATGCGCGGCGCGCACCGACAGATCCCACGCATACACGCAGTAGGTCACGGTGACCGGTGCGGTCAGTGGCGGCAGCTGCCAGGTGCTCTTGTCGATTTTGCGCAGTTCCACCGGAATGCCGGCGGCGGTTGCGCTGATCTGGGTAATGTTGCGGGCGAAATCGCGGATCATGTAACTGCCGGGAATCCAGGCGGGCAGGCGCAGAAGCTGGCCGGCGGGAGCGGGTTGCGCGATGTCGAGCTGGATGCGGTAAAGATGGGCGTAGGGATCGAACGCGTCGATGCGGTACTGGATGGCGGCAGTGGCGGATGAGGGCATGCTGGGCTCAACGCAGGCAGTGGGACATGGCGTCAAGCATACTCAAGTTTGCGCCATTATCCCACCGCTGCAGTCCCGCAGGTGCGGGCGCGTTCAGCTCTGGCCCAGATAATCCATCTTGCCGATTTCCACGCCGCAATGACGCAGGATGGAATAGGCGGTGGTGCAGTGGAAATAGAAATTCGGCTGCGCAAAACCCAGCACGTAATTCATGCCCGTGAACTCGAAGGTGCTGTTGGGAAATTTCAGTACGATCTGCTTGTCTTCGCTGCCGTCGATCTGTTCCGGTGTCAGTGTTTTCAGGAAGTCGATGGTTTTCAGCACGCGCTGTTTCAGTTCCGGCAGGGTTTTTTCATTGTCGTCGAATTTGGGCATGTCCACGCCAGCCAGACGGCCGCCGCAGCCTTTGGCCGTGTCGCACGCGATCTGGACCTGCGAGGAAAACGGCAGCATGTCCGGTGCCAGACGGTAGCCTGCCAGCACAGTGGTATCGATGCGCTTGGTTTCGGCGAATCCCTGGGCCTTGTCGATGATGCGACCCAGATTGCCCAGCATGCGGATGAATACCGGCACGGTGGCCTGGTACATGGAAATTTGCATTGTGTCTCTCCTGAAGGTTGGTGCCTGAAGTTTGAGGCCTGAAAAAGGTGCCTGAATGATAAATCCAAGGAACGGGATACCCGGTGTGGTGCAACAGAATACTGACATTCGCAGCTTAACAGAGGGCTAACCGGATTTGGGAGTGTCAAAAACGCCGCGCCTTAGCGATCGTCATCGCAGCCGCGCCAGGCTTTTTCCGGGGGTATCAGAATAGTTGGCTATATCAGCGCTATCCGTTGGACCATAAGCTATTATTTCTATGCATGATCTTCCCCTCTTTTTCTTGTCAACCATTGCGCGCGATCCTGCGGTTCCTGCTGCCGGGCGTGCTGTTGCTGTCGCTGTCGAGTGCAGCCCTGGCATCCAGGGTGTTGGTGCAGGGTAGCGATCTCATGCTGACCGATCCTGCCGTTGGCAGCCAGGTTCCCCCTGCGGCTGTCCGTTACCGGCTGGATGAGCAGGCCTTCGATTCCGCTCCACTGCAGGCGCCCAGCCCCGACCAGCTACTGGCGCCGGAGCAGGAGGACCTCTGGCAGGTGCTGCCCAGAAAGGGCCTTAATTTCGGCATGCTGAATCAACCCGTATGGCTGCGGTTCACTGTGCGTAATCCGTCGGCCCAGTCGGGCCGCTGGCTGCTGGTGATGCCCTGGTCCCAGCTCAACCATATCGAGTTCAATGTGCGGCATGGCGATGGCCGCTGGGGCGAGCGGTTCGAAGCCGGTTACGACGTGCATTATTCCCGTCGTTACGGTCAGCATCGGCTGTTCCAGTTTCCGCTGCAGCTGGCGCCGGGCGAGCAGGCCACAGTGCTGATCCGGGTGCAGGCAAAATACATTACGTTCGCGCCGATGCTGGTGTGGACGCCGGAGGCGTTCCAGCAGCAGGATTTCAACGACAACATGGCGTACGGCATTGCTTTTGGCATTCTGCTGGCGATGCTGCTTTACAATCTTTCGCTGTCATTCGTGCTGCGTTCCAGCAGCTATTTTTTCTATTCGGCCT
>JBMOPR010000014.1:0-4508 GCA_049323075.1 Pseudomonadota bacterium | reverse complement strand
AGGAAGCGAATCATGTCCAGTGTGTTAATCACTCATGCGAAGGTTGTCAACGAAGGCCGGATTGCCGAACTGGATGTGCTGGTGCGCAATGGCCGCATCGAGAAAATCGGCGCCGATCTGTCCAGCCACAAGGCCGACCGGATTATCGACGCCACCGGGAAACACCTGCTGCCCGGCATGATCGACGATCAGGTGCATTTCCGCGAACCGGGCCTGACCCACAAGGGCGAGATCGCCACCGAATCTGCCGCAGCGGTGGCGGGCGGCATCACCAGCTACATGGAAATGCCCAACGTGAATCCGCTCACCATCAATCGCGCCGCGCTGGAAGACAAGTATGACCGCGCCGTGCAGAAATCCCTCGCCAATTTTGCGTTCTACCTGGGTGCCAGCAACGACAACCTGGACGAAATCAAAGCCATCGACCCCAACGCCGCCTGCGGCATCAAGGTGTTCATGGGCGCCTCCACCGGCAACATGCTGGTGGACAAGCGCGAGACCCTGGAAGGCATTTTCGCCAACAGCCCCATCATCGTCGTCACCCACTGCGAGGATTCTCCGACGATCAAGCTGAACGAGGACCGTTATCGCGAGCAGTACGGCGAAGACGTGCCCATGGCCTGCCATCCGCTGATCCGTTCCGAGGAAGCCTGCTGGAAATCCTCCACCTTGGCGGTGGAGCTGGCAAAAAAGCATGGCACCCAGCTGCACATCCTGCACCTGACCACGGCCAAAGAACTGGCCCTGCTCACGCCCGGCGATCTGGCGGGCAAGCGCATCACCGGCGAAGCCTGCGCGCACCATCTGTATTTCAACGAAGCCGATTACGCCACCAAGGGCGCACTGATCAAGTGCAACCCGGCCATCAAAACCGCCGCCGATCAGGAAGCCCTGCTCAATGCCGTCAACGACGGCCGCATCGACGTGATCGCCACCGATCACGCGCCCCACACCTGGGATGAAAAACAGCAGTCCTATTTCAAGGCACCATCGGGTCTGCCACTGGTGCAGCACGCGCTGATTTCCCTGCTGGAGCATTACCACAACGGCCGCTTCAGCCTGGAAACCATCGTGCAGAAAACCAGTCATAACGTGGCGCGCCTGTTTCAGATCGCCGAGCGCGGCTACATCCGCGAAGGTTATTGGGCCGATCTGGTGCTGGTGGATCTGACCGCACCCACGGTGGTGGACCAGCAGAAGATTCTCTACAAGTGCGGCTGGTCGCCGTTCGCCGGCACCATCTTCAAGTCGTCCATCGTCACCACCCTGGTGAATGGCGACATCGCGTTCGAGAACGGCCAGGTCAACAGTGCAGTACGTGGCAAGCGTCTTGCTTTCAACCGCAGGTAATCGGTTGCCGGCAAAGGGCGGCCGTTACAAAATTGTCGCCTGATTAAAGGTTCAGGCTTTGCGTTCTGGGATAGAATGCGCGCACTTTGTAAACAGCGTGTGCACCAATCAGGATTGAGGGAGCAACGACATGATCGGATTTGGCCGCAAACCCCGCATTTGCATCGTCGGCGGGGGATTTGCCGGGCTCAACGCCGCCCAGCAGCTGAGGTCGTCCCGTTACGACGTCACCGTCATCGATCCGTCGCCTCATATCGAATGGCTGCCCAACATTCATGAAATCATCTCCGGCGTAAAAAAGGGCGACGAGCTGCGGCTCAACCGCGCCATCCTGCTACGCCGGCACGGCCACCGTTTTGTCCAGCGCAAAGCGGTGGAAATGACCTCCTCATTCGTAAAGCTCGACAACGGCGATCGCATTGCGTTTGACATCTGCATCGTCGCTACCGGCAGTGTCGACAACGCTTTTGGTGTGCCCGGTGCCGACCGCCACGTGCTGCCCATGAAAACCGTCGAGCAGTGCCAGCAGATTGCAAAACGACTGCACCGCGCAACGCTGGGCCACCGCACCTGTCGTGTGGCCGTGGTGGGCGGTGGTGTCGAAGGCGTGGAAGCGTTTGGCGAGATCCTGCGCAGCTACCGGCACCGTCCCCAGTTTGAATTCACCATCGTGGATTCCGCCGAGCGGCTGCTGGATCGCTGTCCCGGCAATCTGGACGGCACCATCCGCAGTCACACCGATCGCTATCGGGTGGGCTATGAGCTGGGCAAGCGGGTGGAAGAAGTGGACCCCGAAGGCATTTGCTTCGACGATGGCAGTGCGCTGGAGAGCGACCTCATCATCTGGTCCGGTGGCTCCGCGCCCAATCCGTTTTTGAGCCAGTCCTGCCTTACCGACAGCCCGGCCGAATGGGCGGCGGTCAACGGCGCCTTCCAGAGTCGTAATCGCGAAAACGTCTTCATCATCGGTGATGCCGCCCAGCCCGACGGCATGGCGCTGTCGAAGCAGGCCTTTCACGCCATCGACATGGGCAAGTGCGCCGCCCACAACGTCGAACGCCTGCTGGCAGGCAAATCCCTGAAGGAATTTACCCCGGGCCACAAGCCGCAGGTGGTGACCTTCGGCGATCTGGACACCTTCATGCTGTTCAAGGATTTCGCCCTGTCATCGTCGGTGCTCGGGGTGGCGAAAGAAGCCATCTACACGATGGGGTTGCTGCAGATGTCGCCCCCCAAATCGGCCCGCGACGTGCTACATTCCCTCGATCTGCTGCAAAAGAGCGTGCGTCGGGTTTACCTGCCCACGATCAATCCGCTCAGCCTGATCGACAAACTGCCCAAGGTGAAATTGCTGTCGTGACCATGACCGGTGCACCCGTTTACGACATTGTTGAAATCGGCGATCCCCGTCTGCGCGAGACAGCGATGCCGGTGGATCTCACCCGGCTCGACACCATTCTGCCCATTGCCCAGGCCATGAAAGACTGGATGGACAAGCGCGGAGGTGTCGGCATCGCCGCGCCCCAGATCGGAGTCGGCCTGCAGATGATGATCGTCGCCTCGCGTCCCAATCCGCGCTACCCGGACGCGCCGCAGATGCAGCCCTTGCTGCTGCTCAATCCGCTGCCGCTACGTTTTTCGGATACCACGGTGGAAGAATGGGAAGGCTGCCTCAGCGTGCCCGGCCTGCGCGGCAAGGTGCGGCGCCCGGATGCGGTGGACATCGAATATTTCGACGCGGCAGGGCGTGGCCACCAGCTGGCGCTGAGCGGATTCCCTGCCCGCATTTTCCAGCATGAATACGATCACCTGATCGGCATGACCTTCGTCGACCGGGTGGCCACGCCGCAGGACCTGGTGTCCGAGAAAGTATTTCTGGAGCAGATCCTGCCGGCACGATTGGCGGCGAAATAACGCCTACTGCGCCAGCCCCAGGATGAACTGCCACTGGTCGGCGCTTACCGGCATGATCGACAGCCGGTTACCCTTGCGCACCAGCGCCATGTCCTGCAACGCCGGGATCTGCTTCAGCTGCTCCAGGCTGACGGTGGATTTGAATTTGGACTGGAATTTCACTTGCGGGCAGAACCAGCGTGGATTGTCGGGAGTGGCCTTCGGGTCATAGTATTTGCTGTCGGGATTGAACTGGGTGGGATCGGGAAACGCCGCCTTGATCACTTCGGCGACGCCCACGATGCCAGGAACCTCGCAGTTGGAATGGTAAAAAAACAGCAGATCGCCTTTTTTTACCTCATCCCGCAGCATGTTGCGCGCCTGGTAATTACGCACGCCATCCCAGTGCTCGCCCTTGGCACCACGGGATTTCAGGTCGTCGATGCCAAAAGTATCCGGTTCCGATTTGAACAACCAATATGCCATAATGGGACATCCAAAACTGGTTTAGGAGAGAGCGCAAGATTGTAACCACAATCGGTCGTCCTCTTCAAAAAGCAGACAAATATCAGTACAGTTATCATCGGTGCTTAATTTTTGTTTGCTTTTTCTTCCGGGATACTCGCAAGGCGTAAGCGGTCTGACTACTGTAAACGCCTTTTCCCGGAAGAAATTCACTCGCATAGTCATAAACTCGCATAGAAGACCATATGTCTGAGATACCCAATCAGAATCAGGCGCTTTATGAGCTGAAGCCTGAAATCAACTTTTGCACCTGCGGGTGTGAAGCCCGACTGGTGAAAGAGCGAAGCGCCGAATCAGAAAAAGGCAAGCTGCGCTACGTTGTGCGTTGTCTTGATGAAATGTGCGGCCGCCAGGGTCGCTACACCCAGTACCCCTGGCAGGCGATTCTCGAATGGAACAAATCCCCCATGTCGGAATTCCCCGAGGACTTCCGCATCCCCTTCATGACGTTGCACGGGCTTGGTGGCGAGGAAATTCGCGGCAAGCTCAATGAAAAGCGCGTCGAGCTGGAACAGCTCATAAAAAAGCTGCGATCGGAAAAGGTCGGTGGCAACACCGAGCAGATGAAGATTGCCCGTTTGCAGCTGATGTGGGTCATTTATGCCCAGAGCTGGGCGAAGCTGAAATTTCCCCGCGAAGAAGAGCTGCTGGCAGCCGCCGAGCGTGCCGAGCAGTCCGAGGAAGAAGACGAGATGGTGGATTGATAGCGGCCAGTTTTTCGGGCTGCAGACGCAAAAAAG
>JBMOPR010000013.1:0-4508 GCA_049323075.1 Pseudomonadota bacterium | reverse complement strand
GAGCAGGAAGAGGCGTTCTTCCTGCCGGATCTGTGCGCGCGCCAGCCCGTGTTTTTCCTGGTGCTGATTGCCCAGCTGTTTGCCCTGGTCATCGTGCTGATCGACAGCGGCCTGTTCCCCTTCGACTGGCAGCAGCTGGGGCTGGTGTCGCTGTTCGTGCAGTGGGTGGCCCTGTCCAGCGCCGGCCTGCTGTGCCAGATGCGCAAGTTCCTGCAAACCTTGCCCCAGGAGCGGGCGGTGCTGATCAGTTACCTGCTGATTCCGGTGAATACCTGGCTGGTGAGCCTGGTCAGCCTGTACCTGCTGCACCCGGCCGAAGTGACCCTGGGCATGCTGCTGTTCAGCGAGGAAGTGCTGCGCAACGTGGCGGTGGCAGCCATTATCGGCGGGCTGGTGATCCGCTATTTCTACCTGCAGGCCATGCTGATCGCCCGCCGCCAGTCCGAGCTGCTGCACCGCATCCAGGCGCTGCAATCCCGCATCCGCCCCCACTTTCTGTTCAACAGCATGAACATCATCGCCAGTCTGATCGAGACCAGCCCGCGTCAGGCCGAGACCGTGGTGGAAGACCTGTCAGCCCTCTTCCGCGCCAGCCTTAACCATGTCGGTAACCAGGTCCCGCTGGCGGAGGAAATTGACCTGTGCAAGCGCTATCTGAACATCGAGCAGCTGCGGCTGGGCAGCCGTCTGCAGGTGCAGTGGGAGATGCGCTCGGTGCCGGCGGGGGTTAAGATCCCCCTGCTGACCCTGCAGCCCCTGCTGGAGAACGCGATTCTTCACGGTATACAGCCGTTACCAAAAGGTGGACTCGTCGAGATAATTGCCGGATATTCTCATGGTATCTTTGAGCTGACGATCACCAATCCCTTTGCCGCCCCCACTCCGGGGAAGGTGGCCGAGGATGAACGGGGCAACCGGATGGCCCTGCAAAATACCCGTAACCGGCTGGTGGCGCTGTACGGTGAGCGCGCCAAATTAACGGGTTACCCGGAAGGAAATCGGTACATCACGCGGCTGTCGTATCCGTTTGCGATCGACCCGCCGCCAGCCAAAGCCAATAAGACAACAACAAGAAGAAGTGTGGCCCCATGATTCGAGTGCTGATCTGTGATGACGAGCCCCTGGCCCGTGACCGCATGCGTCGCATGCTGGAAAAGATTCCCGCCACCGTTTGCCTGGGCGAGGCAGAAAACGGTGAGGAGTTGCTGGAACAGGTGCCCCGCCTGCATCCCGACCTGATCCTGCTGGACATCCGCATGCCCGGCATGGACGGCCTGAAGGCGGCGTCCCGCCTGAGCGAAAGCGACAATCCCCCCGCCATCGTGTTCTGCACCGCCTACGACGAGCACGCCATCGCCGCGTTCAAGGTCAACGCCATTGATTATCTGCTCAAGCCGGTGCGGCAGGAGGACCTGGAAAAGGCCCTGCACAAAGCCGCCCGGGTGAACAAGGCCCAGATGGCCGCCGTGCGCAGGGAAATGGGCGAGGACACCCCGGTGGACGCCGACGGCAAAAAGGAGCGCGAGTACATCAGTGCCCGCAGCCGCCGTGGCATCGAACTGATTCCGGTGGCGGACGTACGCTATTTCCTGGCCGACCAGAAGTACGTCACCGTGCGCCACAGCCAGGGCGAAACCCTGCTGGACGAAACCCTCAAGGAGCTGGAAGACGAATTCGGCGACCGCTTCGTGCGGGTGCACCGCAACGCCCTGGTGGCACTGGCCTACGTGGAAGGGCTGGAGCATCGCAACAACCAGCATCAGCTGCGGCTGCAAGGGGTACCCGAGCGCCTGACGGTGAGCCGCCGGCACGCCTCTGCCATCAAGAAGTTGCTGCATAGCCTGTAAACGGGGGGTGCTTTCGCACCCCTGATGGCACTCATGAAAACCGATCCCGTCTGTGATAGTGTGGCTGCCGTATTCTGACCGGCAGCCCGCAGGCTGCTTTCTTCATTTTCAGGCAGTATCCAGGCAGGACAGTCATGAGCGGCAACCTTCTGCGCATCGCCACCCGGCAAAGCCCCCTCGCTCTGTGGCAGGCGGAGTTCGTCAAACAGCAGCTGGAGCATTTCCACCCCAGCCTGCAGGTGGAACTGGTCACCATGAAAACCAAGGGCGACGTGATTCTTGACACGCCGCTGGCCAAGGTGGGCGGCAAGGGCCTGTTCGTGAAGGAACTGGAAGTGGCCATGCTGGAAAACCGCGCCGACATCGCCGTGCATTCCATGAAGGACGTGCCGGTGGATTTTCCCGAGGGGCTTGGCCTGGCCGTGATCTGCGAGCGTGAAGATCCGCGCGATGCGTTCGTCTCCAACCATTTCAATTCCTTTGATGAACTGCCCCGGGGCGCCCGTGTCGGCACCTGCAGCCTGCGCCGCCAGAGCCAGATCCGCGCGCGCCGCCCCGACCTGCAGATCGCCGACCTGCGCGGCAACGTCAATTCCCGCCTGCAGAAACTCGACGACGGCCAGTTCGACGCCATCATCCTGGCCTGCGCCGGCCTGAAACGGCTGGGCTTTGAATCCCGCATCCGCGCCGCCATGCCACCGGAGCAGAGCCTGCCGGCGGTGGGGCAGGGCGCCGTCGGCATCGAATGCCGCCTGAACGACACCCGCACCCTGCAACGGCTGGCACCCCTGCGCCACGCCGACACCACCACCCGCGTACTGGCGGAGCGGGCCATGAACAATCGTCTGGAAGGTGGCTGCCAGGTGCCGATCGCCGGCTATTCCGAATTGCAGGGCGACCAGATCTGGCTGCGCGGACTGGTGGGCGAGCCTGACGGTTCCCGTCTGGTGCGCGCCGAGGTGCGCGGCCATCGCGATCAGGCGGAAACCCTTGGCCGTGAACTGGCAGACCAGCTGCTGGCGGACGGCGCTGGCGACATCCTCAAGCGTCTGTACGGCAGGGACTGAGTCATGACCCATCCGCTGCAGGGACGCAAGGTCGTGGTCACCCGCCCCGCCGGGCAGGAGCAGGACCTGATGCTGGCGCTGGAACAGGCCGGTGCCAAACCGCTGGCCTTTCCCACCCTGGCCATCGAACCCCGCGAGCCGGATGTGGCGGACCGGCAGAAAATTCTCGACCTCGACCGCTATTACGCCGTGATCTGCGTGTCCGCCAACGCGGCCCGGTTTGGCCTCGACATGCTGGCGGACTTCTGGCCCCAGTGGCCGGTGCAGCAGCTCTGGTTTGCGGTGGGCCCGGCCACCGGCGAGGCCATGTCCGACTGGGGCCTGAATATCACTGTGGCGCAGCAGGGTTCCACCAGCGAAACCCTGCTCGATCATCCCGCGCTGCAGAACGTGAGTGGCCAGCACATCCTGATCCTGCGCGGCGAGGGCGGCCGCGAAACCCTGGCCGACCGGCTGCGTGAACGCGGCGCCCAGGTGGACTATCTGGAACTGTACCGGCGCGTGAAGCCGGCCACCCATCCCCGTCCGCTGCTGGCGCTGCTGGACCAGCCGGAATGCCCCATTCTCACCGTGACAAGTGGGGATGGTTTGCGTAACCTCATGGCGATGGCGGGCAACCGGTTGAATCGCCTGCAGCAATGCCCGCTACTGGTGATCAGCGGTCGGCTGGCCGAGTTTGCGCGGCAACAGGGATTTGTCACCGTATGGCAGGCGGCCAGCCCCGCCGCCACCGATGTGATTGCCGCCCTGAACCGGGCACTTCACCCCGCACTCCATTAAGCTTTTTTCATTCAGGTTTTCAGGCGAATGACAGACGAACAGAACCCAGCATCTTCCCCTTCGGCGCCGCTGCCTTCCTCTGCCTCGCCTGCGCAGGAGCATCCCGATCCCGGCCCGCATCCTGCTGCCGCTGCCGCAAAAAAAACCGTCCCTGAAAAAAACCGGCCGGCGAAACCCGAACCTGTCCGCGCCCGGCTCAGCGCTGCTGCCCGCCTTGCCCTGACCCTGGCACTGCTGCTGTCCTTCGCGGCGCTGGGCGGCGCCGGTTACCTGTTCTACCTGCAGCAGCTGGAGCGCATGTCCTACACCCAGGACCAGATGAACCTCACCAGCCAGATCAGCGAGCGTGGCACCCAGATCACCGCGCTGAAAAACGAACTGCAGCAGGCCACCCAGCAACTGGCCCAGGACCGCGCCGCCCTGATCAAGGCCAACGAATCCCGCACGCAGCTGCAGGGGCGCATGGCTGCGCTGGAAAAAGACATTGCCCAGGTCACCGGTTCCCACCGCATCGACTGGATGCTCAAAGAAGTGGAGCATTTCATTTTTGTCGCCGAGCGCCGTCTGAGTCTGCTGGGTGACACCGCCGGCGCCCTGGCCCTGCTGCAGGAAGCCGACGATATCGCCCGCGCGATGCAGGAACCTGCTGTCCGCCCGCTGCGGGATGCGCTGGTGAAAGACATGCACAGCCTGACGCTGGCGGCGGAAACCAGCATCGATACCGATGGCCTGTTCCTGCGCATCGACCAGCTGGTGGACCGGGTGCCGGCACTGAACATTCCCCGCTACGAGCTATACCAGGAATCGCCGGGCG
>JBMOPR010000012.1:3926-4526 GCA_049323075.1 Pseudomonadota bacterium | reverse complement strand
CGGCGCAGTTCGAAACTCTGCTGGCGCGCCAGTTCCGCATCGGCGCCGGGTGGACGTGCGGGCCAGCGGTACCAGCGTGTTTCGTCGGCGGTTCCCACCTTGATACCGGGGCTGTCGCCCCAGCCGATACTCTGGTCCTGATTGATGGTGGCGCCAGCGATGAGCGCGCCGGATTTGTCTTTGCCGACCTGCAGAGTTTTCTGCTGCCAGCCGTGCTTGCGTTCCGACTGGGGGAAATGTTTGTTGTAGAGCCAGCCGCCGGCGCAGTCGTAATCGCGGCCTTTTTCCATAGTGAAGGAACGGCCGGTGTGTCTGAGTGCTTCGGCGCCCAGATTGTAGCGCAGCATGTGCGTGCGGAAATCCGGCAGGCCGCGTTCGTTGAGTGCGAGGTCGACGTGGAGGGAGTCGCCGTCGTCGGACAACGTGAGGATGGCGCGGTGTTCGAACCAGGCGATGCGGGGTGTGTTGCTGAGGAAGTCTGGACTGTCGCCCAGCAGCCACGCGAGTTCGGATTTGACGCCGTCGTAGGCACCGGACAGATCGGGGCAGCCGCCTTTGCGGGAGAAGAACGAGGAGGTGGGGCCGGGCCAGCCGGAAGGG
>JBMOPR010000012.1:0-3916 GCA_049323075.1 Pseudomonadota bacterium | reverse complement strand
AGCAGGAGTAACAGGGACAATGTCAGGATTTGGCGCACAAAATCAGCCCGGCGGAACAATATGATTTCAAGCATAGTTCGCTTCGCGCCGATCACCCTGCCTGCACGCACCCAAAATGTGTCAGCCAGCCGCTGCATGAAATTCCGTTTGGCTTTGAAATCTGCTCGTAACCCTGGAATTACTGCGTCGATGACGCTTGATCGGCCGGTACTTTCAGGATGGGCTGGCACTTCACCAGCACGCCGTTGCTGCCCCGAAACGGAAGTCAGTATGGGAATGGCTGTCTCGCCCCGGGAACCGGAGCACTTGTCGGTGGCAGTTGCGTAGTACCGTAAACCCGCCGCGACCCACCACCCTTTACCACTTCATATCAACGTCATCAAAGTGGCTCAGCCGGACTTCCAGCGCCATTTTCAGATCCTTCAGCGTCCGCAGCGCCGCGATGCCTTCCATCTGCGCCTGAATATCCTCATCGATCTGCGCCAGATAGGCCTTTATTTTCCGTTCCCGCGCCGCCTTCTGTCTGGAGTACAGGCGCCGGTACAGGAAATGATGGAAGGGCGTGGCATTGACAATGTCGTCGCTCTCTTCATCCAGCCGCTGCAATTGATCTTGCAGCATGACGAGGATGTCCTGGTATTCCGCCTCAGTGAATTCCGCTTGCGCATCGGCAACATGGGTGGTGTACAACTCGATCATGGCCATGACGTCACCCGCATCCCGCGCTGTCAACAATTGCGACATCAGAATGTGTTTCTCGTTGCGGCGTTGTTCATCCTGCTCGCGATCGGGGTGCAGGATTTTGGCGGTGCGGCGAAACAGGGATTTGATCCACTCCTCACCAAAAGCCGGGGCCGGCTTTTGCGAGACAACCGGTTCTGGATTTTCATTTTGCCCGGCGGCCGGTTCAGATTCATCAAAACCGAACAGATCATCCTGAAGATCGACGTCTTCATCCCCGTCATCCGGATTCATTTCGCGAAACAGCTGCTCGACGATGGCCTCGATGTCGTCCTCTTCGGCCTGAATCTTGTCTAATTGCTCAACGGACATATTGAAGTAATCGGCCAGCTTCTGGTTGAAGGCTTTGCCCATCGTCTGCGCGGCTTCGCTGTCCAGACGACCCAGCAATTCCAGCGTCTCGTGAATCCAGACCACCAGCTCATCCCGTTGCCACCGGGTCAGGCTTTTCATGGCGAAAAAATCGATCAACCGTTGCAGCAGCGCCGACGTCGGCTGCACCAGTCGCCTTTCATGGGGCAGGATACGGTTTTGGTATTCCGCCAGCAGCGCATCGATATCCATCCGCAGGGATGCGTTGCGCTGGCGTTTCTTGCGGATGTCTTCCTGCAGCTGCACAAAGCGTCCTGCCATTCCTCCGATCTGTTTGGCCTTCTGCTTTGATTTTTTGTCCTTGGTGATTTTCATGACGTTATTCCGTGCACAGCCATCTCATTTGCCGATACAGAAACTGGAAAAAATCCGCCCCAGCAGATCATCCGGCGTAAATCGCCCCGTAATTTCGCCCAGATATTCCTGCGCCAGCCGCAAATCCTCCGCCAGCAATTCGCCGGCACCGGACTGCACCAGTTGCGCCCTGCCCTGCTCAATTGCCTGCTGCGCTTTTTTCAGCGCATCGATATGACGCTGACGGGCGGTAAAACTACTGTCGCCTTCCCCACCATATCCCATCACGGTTTTCAGATGCTCACGCAGCAGATCCACGCCACTGCCGTTTTTGGCAGAAAGAAAAATCACCGGCGTCATTCCCGCTGCTAGCGCGCGCGGTGTCTGGTTCACCAGATCGATCTTGTTGATCACCAGCGTCAGCCGCGCGCGGTCCGGCAATTCATGCACGAACTCCGGCCAGATTTTTTCCGGTTCCATTTCAATTTCAGTTGCACCGGAAAACAGGTCACGCGCATCCACCAGCATCAGTACCCGGTCAGCGGCGCGAATTTCAGCCCAGGCCCGGCGGATGCCTTCCTGCTCCACCTCATCCGGACTGTCGCGCAAGCCGGCCGTGTCGGTAATATGCAACGGCATGCCATCCAGATGAATATGTTCGCGCAACACATCGCGGGTAGTGCCGGCAATGGCCGTCACAATGGCAGAGTCGCGCCCCGACAGTGCGTTCAGCAGACTGGATTTGCCCGCGTTGGGTTTTCCCGCCAGCACCACTTTCATACCTTCCTTCAACAGTACGCCGCGACTGGCTTCCTGCAGGACTTGCTGCAACTGCGCTCGAATGGCATCGAGATCTTGCAACACTTTTCCGTCGCCAAGAAAATCAATTTCCTCTTCGGGAAAATCAATCGCGGCTTCCACATAGATGCGCAGCGCGATCAACTGCTCCAGCAGCACATTGATACGATCAGAAAAGGCGCCTTGCAAAGAACGCAAGGCACTGCGGGCTGCTTGCTCGGACGCGGAATCAATCAGGTCCGCAATCGCTTCCGCCTGGGCCAGATCGATCTTGTCGTTCAGAAACGCGCGTTCGGAAAATTCGCCGGGGCGTGCCACCCGCGCCCCCAGTTCCACCACCCGGTTAAGCAGGCTGGCCATCACCACTGGTCCGCTGTGGCCCTGGATCTCCACCACGTCTTCACCGGTGAACGAATTCGGCGCGGGAAAGTACAGCAGCAAGCCTTCGTCCAGCACTTGCTGCTGCGCATTATGAAAACGGCAGAAGTGTGCGAAGCGGGGAGTGAAGGCAGAAGCGCGCTGACACAGGGCCTGGGCGATGGCAACAGTATGCGGACCCGAAATGCGGATGATGCCGACACCACCCCGGCCTGAAGGCGTTGCTTGCGCGGCAATGGTGTCAATGGCAGTTGGCAGATTCATGGCAATAACAATGTGATGCTGTCAAAACGAAAACCGGCGCCATCGGCGCCGGAATTTTTATTTTTTGTCACCCGCCTCGATGCTGCGGGTAATCAACCATTGCTGCAGGATCGACAAGGTGTTGTTGGTCACCCAGTACAACACCAGTCCAGCGGGGAAGAACAGGAACATCACGGTGAAAATCACTGGCATGAATTTCATGACCCGCGCCTGCATTGGATCAGTGGGTGCCGGATTCAGCATCTGCTGGATGAACATGGTGCCACCCATGATGAGCGGCAACACGAACCAGGGGTCCATGACCGACAGATCCTTGATCCAGAAGAAGAACGGCGCCTGCCGCAATTCCACGCTTTCCTGCAGTGCCCAGTACAGCGCCAGGAACACCGGCATCTGGATCAGGATCGGCAGACAGCCGCCCAGCGGATTGATTTTTTCCCGCTTGTAGATGTTCATCATTTCCACGGACATCTTCTGGCGATCATCCCCGAACTGTTCCTTCAGCCGGGCCAGCAGAGGCTGCACCTTGCGCATCTTGGCCATGGAGCGGTAACTGATGGCGGAGGGATACAGGAAAATCAGTTTGACGACAAACGTCAGCAGAATGATGGCCACACCCCAGTTGGCGGTGAGGCCATGGAAGAATGACAGCAGCCAGAACAGCAGCTTGGAAATGAAAAACAGCGGACCATAATCGATGGCAAGATCGAGACCTTTGTCCGGCAGAATCGCTTCAAGATTCTTCTGGATCTTGGGGCCAGCATAGAATTTGGCACTGAATGTATGACTGGCTCCGGGCGCAACATTTACCGCAGGCGTGGTAAAACTGATGATGTAATTGTCACGGCCCTGGGTCTTGCGCGTGTTGTAATGATGCGTGACATTCTGGTCGGGAATCCAGGCACTGAGGAAATAATGCTGGATCATCGCCAGCCAGCCGCCGGGAATAGGCTTGTCGAGTGCAGTGCTGCCAATATCTTCCAGTGCAATCTTGTTATAGGGTTTTTCCTGATCCCAATATGCGGCACCCAGGAACGTAATCATGCCGAGCGCTGCGCCGGTGTTGGTG
>JBMOPR010000011.1:0-4530 GCA_049323075.1 Pseudomonadota bacterium | reverse complement strand
CCGCCCGCTCCGTGCTGACGATGGGCCTGTACCGGCCATTCCGGCAGCTCAAGCATATCCGGGTGCCAACCCTGCTGGTGGGGGCAACCCGCGATACCATCGCGCAGTTCATCGAGGCAAGGCTGCGCAAACTGGAGGGGCCCCTGCTGCAGATCCGGACCCTGGACGCGAATCACTTCGAGCCCTATTTCGAACCGCTGCTGGCGGGAAATCTGGCCTGGCAGCTGGATTTCCTGGGATCGCTGCGACAGGCCCGCGCCAACCCTTGATCCGCGTCAAGATTTGGCCGATTTCCAATGCATCCGGCCGAAACTATCAATTATTCGGGAGGAAACATCCTGTCCACCGTCCAGAATGGCCTACTACTATTGAGTTACTGCAGGCCCTGAACGTTATTTGGTCTGTCTGCCCTGGTTCCATAACAAAGTCTACAGAGGTGTACCCATGACTGCCCAAGCCAAAATACAAACCGATTCCCGCCATGTGGACACCGTCATCCTGGGTGCCGGTTTCGGCGGCCTGTGCATGGCCATCAAGCTGCGCGAGCAAGGCAACGACGATTTCGTGATTCTGGAAAAAGGCAGTGAAGTGGGTGGCACCTGGCGCGACAACAGTTATCCGGGCTGTGCCTGCGACGTGCAGTCGCACATGTATTCGTTCTCGTTCGAAGGCAAGGCCGACTGGACCAAGCGCTACGCACCCTGGAATGAAATCCAGGACTACATTCTGAAAACCACCGAAAAATATGGCATCCGCCCCTTCTGCCGCTTCAACCAGGAAGTAAACTCCGCCAAATTCGATGAACTCACCGGCGTGTGGACCGTCGGCACCAAAGCCGGCGACACCTGGACCTGTCGCCATTTCGTATTGGCGTCCGGTCCGCTGCACGTGCCGCAGATTCCCACCATCAAGGGCCTGGACAAATTCAAGGGCAAGCTGTTCCACTCGGCGCAGTGGGATCACAACTACGATCTGAACGGCAAGACTGTGGTGTCCATCGGCACCGGCGGCAGTGCCATCCAGTACTGCCCCGAAATTGCGCCAAAAGTGAAACAGCTTTATGTGTTCCAGCGCACGCCGGCGTGGGTGATTCCGCGCGACGAACGCAAGTATCCGGAAATTACCAAGCAGGCGTTTGCGAAAGTGCCGGGGCTGCGCCAGCTGTACCGCGCGCGTCTGTACTGGAGCAACGAATCCCGCGTGTGGCCGCTGTTCAATCCGTCCATTGCGAAAGTCGTGCAGAAACTGGCAGAAGGATTTATCCGCTTTCAGGTAAAAGATCCGGCGCTGGCGAAAAAGCTCACCCCCGATTACACCATCGGCTGCAAGCGCATCCTGATTTCCAATAAATATTTCCCCATGTTCAACCGCCCCAATGTGGAGCTGGTGACTGACGGCATCAGGGAAATCCGTGAGAACAGCATTGTTACGGCAGATGGAAAAGAGCGGCAGGTGGACTGCATCATTCTGGGCACCGGCTTTATTGTGGACCCGCGGATTTACATGAAGGATTTCGAACTCACCGGCCTGGGCGGACGCGATCTGCGCGAGGACTGGAAAGATCACGCGGAATGCTACTACGGCACCACCGCCAATGGTTACCCGAACCTGTGGCAGCTGGTGGGGCCGAACGCGGGTCTGGGCCACAATTCGATTATTTTCATGATCGAGGCGCAGGTGCACTACATTCTGGAATGCATGAAGCTGATGAAAGAGCGCGGCGCCGATTTCATGGACGTGAAAGCGGATGTGCAGCGCCGGTTCAACGATGAACTGCAGAAGAATTTCAAGGGCTCGGTGTGGAGCGAGGGTGGTTGCGCCAGCTGGTACAACCAGGCCGACGGCCGCAACATCGCGCTGTGGCCGAAATCCACCTGGCGTTTCTGGCTGGAAACCCTGCGGGTGAAAGCGTCGGACTATAACTTCGGTTTTGTCGAAGCGCAGGTGGCGAAGAAAACCCGCAAGAGCAAAGCGACAGCCTGATAGAAATCACCGCCGCGCCGCCGTGACCGGCAGCGCGTGTGCTGGTAGTGAGGTGTGCCGACTCGAACACCTGACGGGCGGACCGGTGACGGTGCCGCCCTTTTTCGTTTCGGCTGCCAGTTGACTGATTTTCCGATCATTAACCGAGCTATAACCCTCCCTGATTTTCCTATCAGCCGCAATGGCCGCCCCTGCGGTCGCCCGTCACCGGGCATCCGTTTACAATAATCAAACTTTTGCGGAAAGAATGTCGATATAACATAGGGCGGACTTGCGGTCTGTCCGCGTATGTCACTGACAACAACAAAATCACAACAAGAAGCAGATTGGGGAATGCCATGAACAAGCAGGTTCGGAAGCGGATTGCGCAGTTGGCGCAGTGTGTGCTGGCAGTCAGTTTACTGGCCGGATGCAAGGCATCCACCACGGTGCAGATGAAAATGAGTGTGGCACCGGATACCCGCGCCACCGCCAGCGAAGTCACCATTCCCCCCGGCAGTTTCTTCACCAACGGTTTCCCCACCGATCTGCGCATCAAATCCAACGGCAAGGCCGATATTTCCGATTTCCCGCGCCGGGTTCATCTGCTGACCAACGCTTACGTCAAGAGTGTCGACAACGAAGTCACCGGTTATTCGCCGCTGCTGCCGATCTATATTCCGTTCACTGCGCCGATCCTGACGGATCTCATGCCGCAGGACGAAATGGATTACGTGCGTGACGACGCAGCCGTGCAGCTGATCGACGTGGACAGCGATTCGCCCGAATACGGCCGCCGCTTCCCGCTCAATCTGAAAATGACCGCGAGGGTGGATCAGTACCGGCCCGACAACCTGCTGCAGGTTCTGCCGATGCTGGGCGTGAACCTGCGGCCGAACACCACTTATGCGCTGATTGTCACCGACCAGGTGCCGGTGGCCGAAGACCTGAGCATCGTGCAGGACCCGCAGCTGCAAACCCTGCTCGATCCGGAGTCGGGCGCGGCGGCCGTTTCCGAGCGCGCGCTGGCCGTGTATGCGCCGCTGCGGACGTTGCTGGAAACCGAAGGTTTCGACAAGGACAGCATCATCGGCGCCACCGTGTGGACCACTGGCGAAATGAAAACCCGCATGCGTACCGGTGCGGCCCATGTGGCGGCGTTGCCGGTGGCATCGTCGAAGGATGTCAAACTGCTGGAAGAGTTTGATGATTACTGCGTGATCCAGGGCTTCGTCGATGTGCCGGGCTTCCAGAAGGGCGCCATTCCCTACCCGCTGACGGGCGGCAAGATCCTGTTCAACAGCGACAACACCCCGATCCAGCAATACACCCGTTCCGCCGAATGGATCATCACCATTCCCAAGCGCACTCCCATGCCGGAAAACGGTTTCCCGGTATTGAGTTTCCATCACGGCGCCGGTGGCAATGCAGAGCAGGTGTTCACGCGCGGCGCCTTCCTGCGCCGCGCCATCGATATCATCCTGCCCTATTCCGTACTGGATCGCGGCAACGGCCCGTCGCAGATTGCGGCGGAGCGCGGCTGGGCCAGTTCCGGTTTCGCTGGCCACATGTCGATGGATCACCTGGGTGCCGAAGGCGGTGGTTACGGCCTGTTTGGCTACAACATGTTTAACCCTGTGGCCTTCAAGTACACCTATTACCAGATGGTGTGGGAACGGATCTATTTCCGCCGCGTTCTGGGCAACCTGAAGATCGACGCCAGCCTGTGCCCGGATGCCATTGCCGGCGATGGCAACAGCGAATTCCGCATCGATCCGGACATGCAGGTGTCGATGGGGCAGTCGCTGGGCAACTGGACGTCCAGCCTGCAGGTGGCAAACGATCCCGATCCGTTCGAAGGCGTGATCTTCACCGGTATCGCCGGCACCTGGCTGCTGATGTTCATTGATGATCCCTCCCGGCGCAGTGCGTTTGAACTGGGTGTAGTCAGCCTGCTGCCGGGTGAGCATCTGGATCGCTACCATCCGTTCCTGGCCTTGCTGGAATGGGTGTTGAGCGATGTGGACCCCACCCTGTATATGGATGAGATTTTCCGTAATCCCACCAAGACGGCGCCGCACATCATGGCCATTTCCGGCATCGATGATCACGGCAGTTCGGAAGTGGTGCAGCGCACGTTCCTGACGGCCCTGGGTCTGGATCTGGCCGGTGAGGAACTGGGCACCACGCCGGAGAACAATCTGCTGGCCTACCTGCAGAAAACCGGCACGCAACAGTTGCCGTATCCGGTGGTGAACAATATCAGTGTACCCGGCCAGGGCCAGCGTACCGGCGCGATCGTGCGTTATGAAAATACCGTGCGCCCCGATCACAACGGCCACCATGTCACCTTCGACATTCCCGCACCCAAACACCAGTACGGCTGCTTCATGCAGAATCTGGCGGAAGGCCGGGCGCCGGTGATCGTGGAAGGCAGTGTGCAGAACGGTCCCTGCCTATAAGGATGTTGGAATAGCGCTGCAGGCGCGGTTGTTGTTCTGACATTGCCAAGCGTTACCGGACGGTGCCTTGTTTCCAAGCATGGCGCCGCCCACCCCGCAGGTGCGC
>JBMOPR010000010.1:0-4532 GCA_049323075.1 Pseudomonadota bacterium | reverse complement strand
ACCGATTATCGCAAGCACGCCGGTCTGGATTTTCTCGCCGCCATTCTCGACATCCCCGAACTGGAACTGGGTACTGACATCAAGCTGGAATCGGTGGACGCGTTCAACAGCATTCTGTCCGGCCTGATTTACCAGATGGTGCGTGGCACTATCGACGCCCGGCTGGTGGAGGAGGTGCGTGATCTGCTGCAACTGCAGCTGAGGCTGCTGGAAGAAAAGCCGCTCAATGAACTACTGCTGGACCAGCTGGCGGAGCTGGATCTGCGGCTGCAGGAAATCCTGCTGTACCGGCGCGGGGGCATGATTGTCGAACTGATGTCGAATTCCACCCGTCCGCTGCGCGCCACCGTAATCCGCGAGCTGTTTGGCCTGATCGATGTGCGGGCTTACGTGGAATTCCACCAGGATCTGATCATGAAAATCGGTACCGGCGTGCTGCCGGTGGATCAGGTGGCCGGTTATTACTATCAATACACGGTACAGCTGATGGAACCGCTGAAGCAGCGTTACCGTGCCAACCCCCAGTCACCGCGCCTGCGTGCTTCACCCTTGAAGTCGGCGCTGGCGCGGCAGGTGGACCCGGTTTCCAGCCAGGGCCTGTAAACGGCACCGGCCCGATCATTACCGGTTTATTTCCAGTCACCCCGCAGGGCCTGTACTTTCTCGCGCATCATCGCCGCCCTGGCCTGGTCCGGCGCCACGGGATCGCCCGCCACCAGTTCCACCTTCGACCAGAACCGGCGTGGCAGCCGTGTCATTGCGCTGCTGTCCTTGTGGCTGAAGAAGCTGCCCCACAGACCACGCAGTGCCATGGGCACCACGGTCACCGGGTCCTGTGCCAGGATTTTCTCCATGCCGTTCTTGAACTCGTCGATCTCGCCGGTGGTGGTAAGTTTGCCTTCGGGGAAAATGCACACCA
Source organism: Pseudomonadota bacterium (assembly GCA_049323075.1). GTDB lineage: Bacteria > Pseudomonadota > Gammaproteobacteria > Pseudomonadales > Ketobacteraceae > Ch67. The sequence continues at coordinate 3,613 of JBMOPR010000010.1, read as the reverse complement.
CTTCGCCGTCACGCAATTCCTGGGAAATCCGGGTGAACGCATTTTCGTAGGTCACCGGGTCGACATTTTTCGAGTGGATCGGAATCGTCTTGCCGGTGCGGAAAATGAAATTCAGCACCGGCATGTCGTAGATCGGCTTGAACATCACAAAGCGCACCGGGCGGCGGCAGGCACCGGCGATGATCAGTGCATCCATGAACGACACATGATTGCACACCAGCAGGGCAGGGCCTTCGTCGGGAATTCTGTCCAGATTGGTATGCTTCACCCGGTACATGGTATGGGTGATGATCCAGATAAGAAAGCGCATGAAGAATTCGGGAATGATCGAATAGATGAAGCCCGCCACCACGATGTTCATGAGCGCCAGCACCATGAAGAAATCCGGGATTGACAGTTCCATCACGCCCAGGAACAAGGCGCCGGCGGCGGCAGACACCACCATGAATAGTGCGTTTAATATATTGATTGACGCGATGATGCGGGAACGGTGATGTTCTTCGGAGCGCTCCTGCACCATGGCGTACAACGGCACGATATAGAAGCCGCCGAACATGCCGATCAGCATGAAATCCAGCAACACGCGATAACTGGATGGATCGCTGAGGAACGCGCTGGCACTGATGGGATCACCGGTGTGTAACGGTGGTGTGTGGAAATACAGATCCATGCCGAAGATCGACAGGCCGATGGAGCCCAGTGGCACCAGCCCCAATTCAATCTTGTGGCCGGAAAAGCGTTCGCATAGCAGTGATCCCAGTGCAATGCCGATGGAAAAAATGGCCAGCAGGCAAGTGGCTACCGGCGGGGCGCCGTGCAGGTCAATTTTGGCGTAGTTGTAGATCTGGGTAAGGTACGCTGCGCCCAGAAACCAGAACCAGGAGATGCCCATGATGGCCAGAAACACGGATTTGTTTTCCCGGCTGAATTGCACCGTGTGCCAGCTTTCGCGAAAAATGTTGTAGCGCATTTTCAGCGTGGGATCGGGGGCCGGGCCATCGGGAATCTGCCGGCTGGCCAGCCAGCCCACGACGGCGAAGATCACCACCAGAATGCCCAGCGCCAGCGGCCCCTGTTCCCACTGGCTCACCACGCCCGCAGTGATGGTGCCGATCAGAATGGCGATAAAGGTGCCGGATTCCACCAGTGCGTTGCCACCTACCAGTTCACCCGGCTGCAAATGCTGCGGAATAATGCTGTATTTCACCGGGCCGAACAGCGACGAATGGAATCCCATCATGAACAACAGGAATACGAGCCCCCACACCTGCTGATAATAGAAGCAGACCGCCGCCAGTGTCATGATCACGATTTCAAAGATTTTTACATAGCGGATCAGGCGCGCTTTGTCATATTTGTCCGCCAGCTGGCCGGCCAATGCCGAGAACAGAAAAAACGGCAGGATAAACATCCCCGCCAGCAAATTGTTCATGGTGTCGTGCCCAATGCCGGATTGAAAGGCGGCGTTGAATGTTATGAGCGCCAGCAGACCGTTCTTGAACACGTTGTCATTGAAGGCACCCATGAACTGGGTCCAGAAGAACGGGGCGAAGCGCCGCTCCTTCATCAGCGCGAACTGCGATTTCGTTTCGGTCTTGCTGTCCTGTTTCATCCGGATTTTCCTTCGTTGAGCCAAGAGTGCAGATAGTGTTTGACCAGGGATTGCAGCAGCGCCTGCGGCGATGCGATCGAATCGGAAAACAGTTTGTCGCCAGTGTGCAGGATGCAGATGCCGTGTACGCTGCTCCACAAGGTGCGGGACGCCAGCTGGATCGACTGCCGGCTGCGGCGGGGCGCCAGGGTGCGCAGTGCGTTTTCCAGCAACGCAAACAGCGCGTCGACACGGGCCTGGTACCAGTCGGGCATCAGGTGGCCACGCGGCAGGCTGTGACGGAACACCGCTGCCCACTGACGTTCGTGACTTTCGGCAAAACGCAGGTAGGTTTCTGCAATCTTCAACACGCGCTGTTGTGGATCACGGCTGGCAACCGTGGTGGCATCCAGCTCCGCCAGCAGTTCCGACAGGGTGAACGCGTTGGCGTGCAGCACCAGATCGTGAATATTCTCAAACGATTGATACAGTGTGCCGACAGTGTAGCCGATTTTCTGCGCCACCTTGCGCGCGCTGACACCCTCGATGCCTTCCTGGCTGATGATGGCGCGGGCGGCGTCGATGGCCATGCTCTGCAATTCTTCCCGTGAATGATCGTTGCGGCGTGCCATAATGAATTCCGGATGTGACATTGTATTGCCTTTTGTCAGGCATTCCGTCAGCATAATTGAACAATGTTTAATATTCAAGAAACCCGCAAGGAAATTGATGATGCCGACTGAAACCGTGGTGTTGTTGCATGGTTTGGGGCGCTCTCCGCTGGCGATGGCGGGGTTGCAGCTGTATCTGCATAGACAGGGGTACCAGGTGATCAACCAGGGCTATCCTTCGCGCCGGCATCCGATTCCGGAATTGTGCCGGCAGCTGTTTCATGACCTGCTGCCGCGCCTGCCGGCCGAGGGGCGCATTCATTTTGTCACGCACTCCCTGGGCGGCATTCTGCTGCGTTACGGCATGCAGCACTGGCTGGTGCCGGCTCACCGGCTGGGACGGGCCGTGATGCTGGCACCGCCGACGCAGGGCAGCGAAGTGGTGGATCAATTGCGGCGCTGGCCGGTATTGCCACGCATTCTGGGACCGGCCTTTCTGCAACTGGGCACCGACGCTGACAGCGTGCCGCACCAGTTATTGCAGCGGGAACATGACCGCTTGCCGCTGGAAGTGGGTATCATTGCCGGACGCCGCTCGCTGGAGCCCTGGTTTTCCCGCTGGCTGGAAGGGGACGACGACGGCAAGGTGTCGGTGGCCCGCAGCCGTCACCCCGCCATGACGGATTTTCGTGTGATGGACGTGAATCACACCTTCATCATGAACAACCGCGACGTGCGCGCGCAGATCGTGCATTTTCTGCAGCACGGCCGGTTTGCGGGAAGACCGGAATAGGGTCGCCGCCAGCAGCCGACATTCAGATTTTCCGCCTCCGGAAGTGTTGCCATGAGTATCGAAATCGAACGCAAATTCCTGCTGAAAAATGACAACTGGCGCCTGGACGCCCACGGCCAGCCCATCGCCGGCATTCCGTTCCGGCAGGGGTATCTGCCCGCGCAGAACGGCATCACCGTGCGGGTGCGGCTGGAGGGTGCCGATGCCCGCCTCACCATCAAGGGCAAGACCGAAGGCTTGTCCCGGCAGGAATTCGAATACAGCATTCCGCTGCAGGATGCGCAGCAGATGCTGGATACGCTGTGCGAAAAGCCGTTGATCGAGAAGGTACGCTATTGCCGCAGTGAGCAGGGCTATATCTGGGAGATCGATGAATTCGGCGGCGACAACAAGGGGCTGGTCGTGGCGGAGATCGAACTGGACAGCGAGGACGAACAGCCACCGCTGCCGGACTGGGTGGGCCAGGAAGTGACGGGGGACGCCCGTTATTTCAACGTGAATCTGGTGAAGAAGCCGTTCAGGGACTGGTGAGGGTATTTGCAGCGGACCTGATGGCTGAGAGCCGGGGTGATGGCAGCTGAAACTGTCTGCGGCATGGATGCCGCGGACAAGCCCCCA
>JBMOPR010000009.1:0-4538 GCA_049323075.1 Pseudomonadota bacterium | reverse complement strand
ACTCACACCCACGATCTTGCGGGCCTCATCGGCACCATAATTCACCAGACCACAAGCCACCCGCTCACCAGCCGGCCCCACGCAGGCCACCATCTCGCCGCGGGAAAAACTGCCTGTCACTTCGCGCACGCCCACGGGCAGCAGGCTGACCCCTTTCTTCTGCAGGGCCGCCACGGCGCCGGCATCCAGGGTCAGCACCCCCCGCATCTGCAGGTGCCCGGCCAGCCATTGCTTGCGTGCAGCCATCGGGGTTTCGTCAGGCACCAGCAAGGTACCGATATCCTCACCCGCATATACCCGGTCCAGCACGGCAGGCAGACGCCCGCCTACAATCATGGTGGCAGCGCCAGAGCGGCTGGCCAGCTGCGCTGCCCGCACCTTGGTGGCCATGCCACCCCGGCCCAGAGCACCACCGGTCGCACCCGCCATGCCCAGCAGGGCCGGATCAGCGGCTCGGGCCTGGGATATCAGTTTCGCGTCGGGATTCTTGCGCGGATCGGCCTCGAACATACCGGGCTGATCGGTGAGGATCACCAGCAGGTCGGCCTCCACCAGATTGGTGATCAGGGCGCCCAGCGTATCGTTATCGCCGAACCGGATCTCGTCGGTGACCACGGTGTCATTCTCGTTCACCACCGGCACCACACCCAGCTCGATCAGGGTGGAGAGGGTGGTACGCGCATTCAGGTAGCGCTTCCGGTCGGACAGGTCGTCGTGGGTTACCAGAATCTGCGCCGTATGCACGCCATGGGTCTTGAACGAGGTTTCCCAGGTCTGCACCAGACCCATCTGCCCCACCGCCGCCGCTGCCTGCAGCTCATGCATGGCCTTGGGGCGGGATTTCCAGCCCAGCCGGCTCATGCCTTCCGCCACCGAGCCGGACGACACCAGCACGATCTCGATGCCGCTTTTCTGCAGCGTCACCAGCTGGGACACCCAGCCGGCAATGGCGGCATGATCCAGGCCCTGACCGTTGTTGGTCAGCAGCGCGCTGCCGATTTTCACCACCCAGCGCCGCGCCCGGGCAATCTGGCTGCGCTCGCTCAATTTGGAACTGGAAACCTTGATCATGGCAATCAATATGGTGCGTAAACGACTTCTACGTCGTGATCGTCATCATCGTCGTCTTCGTCTTCCGCCTCTTGGGCATCCTGACGCTGCCGGCGACGCTCCTGTTTGTATTCCTGAATTTTCTGGCGGGCCTCTTCTTCCAGCCGCTTGCGGGCAGCCAGCTCCTGCGCGGCAAACTCGGCATCCGAGGCCATCCGCTCGTTGAGCTCTTCCAGGTAATTCATGATGGCGAACGCCAGCGCCTCAGTACCGATACCATTGGCAGCGGATATCCTGAAGACCGGGCCCTCCCACTCCAGCTCATCGATTATGTGCTGGCAGCGTTCCTCTGCCTCTTCTTCCGGCAGCAGATCAATCTTGTTCAACACCAGCCAGCGAGTCCGCTCCGCCAGCGCCGGACTGAACAGGTGCAACTCCCCCACGATGGCATCCACCGCGTCCACCGGGTCCGCCTCATCCCAGGGAGCGATATCGACCACATGCAACAGTATGCGGCAACGGGCCAGATGCTTGAGGAAACGGATGCCCAGGCCGGCGCCTTCTGCCGCCCCTTCGATCAGCCCCGGAATATCCGCCATCACGAAGCTGCGCAACTTGTCCACCTTCACCACACCCAGATTGGGTACCAGCGTGGTGAAAGGATAGTCTGCCACCTTGGGACGGGCCGCCGACACCGCGCGAATCAGCGTGGACTTGCCGGCATTCGGCATACCCAGCAACCCCACGTCCGCCAGCACCTTCAGCTCCAGCCGCAAGTTACGCGTTTCCCCCGGAGTACCCGGCGTGGTCTGGCGGGGAGAGCGGTTGGTACTGGACTTGAAGCAGGAGTTACCCAGGCCGCCACGACCACCCTTGGCCACGACCAGCTGATCCCCATCCGCCAGCAGATCACCCAACACTTCGTCGGTGTCCTCATCGATCACCGTGGTACCGACCGGCACCCGCAGGATCAGGTCGTTGCCGCTGGCACCCGTGCAGTTGCTCCCTGCGCCCCCCTCTCCGCGCTCTGCCCGGTGCAGACGCTCGTAACGGTAATCCACCAAGGTGTTCAGATTGGAATCGGCCTGCAGCACCACGCTGCCGCCAGCGCCACCATTGCCACCATTGGGGCCACCGTATTCAATATATTTTTCCCGCCGGAAACTCAGACAGCCGTTGCCACCGTCACCGGCTTCCACGCGAATCGCGGCTTCATCGACGAATTTCATGTGAAAAGCTCCTGTCGCGAACGACGTCTGATTACTAAAACCGGCTGTTCCGGTGCGAGACCGGGCTGCGGCCTCAACTACAGTCTAACCTTGCCGTCCATTCCTGCCGGCATCCACAACGCAAAAAGCCCCGCCTTTCGGGCAGGGCTTCGCTATCCGAAATCGGCAGCGGTACAGCTTAAGCAGCAGGTACGATGGAAATGGTCCGGCGGTTCTTGGGACCTTTCACTTCGAACAGAACCACACCTTCGATTTTTGCGAAAATGGTGTGATCCTTGCCAATACCCACGTTTTTGCCAGGGTGGAATTCAGTTCCACGCTGACGCACGATGATATTGCCGGCTTTTACCAGCTGGCCACCGTAGCGCTTGACGCCAAGGCGTTTACTTTCTGAGTCGCGACCGTTGCGGGTACTACCACCCGCCTTCTTGTGAGCCATTGTCTATCTCCCCTTAACTCAGGCGCTGATACCAGTGATCTTCACTTCAGTGAAGTACTGGCGGTGGCCCGCTTGCTTGCGATAGTGCTTGCGACGGCGGAATTTGATGATGCGAATCTTGTCGCCACGGCCGTGGGTTACCACTTCCGCCTTCACCTTGCCACCAGCCACAACCGGAGCGCCGATTTTGACGTCGGTGCCGTTGGAAACCAAAAGAACTTGATCAAATTCGATGGCTGCGCCGGGTTCGGCGTCGATCAATTCCAGCTTCACCACGTCGCCTTCTGCGACCCGGTGCTGCTTGCCACCACTTACAAATACCGCGTACATAGCTGCTGACTCCAAACGCTTCTATCGAGCATCAGATTTCTGCTTAAAACTGTACCGACGTCCATCGACTCAAAGCCTCACAGGGAAGCCTGACAAGCGCCGGGGTCACAGGGGGCGCAATTGTAAGGGAATCATCCCGGTGGTGCAACCCCGATCCTGCCGGGAAATCCGGGTCCATCACCGCCGACAGTATTCCTCATGGCCCACAGCAAAATCAGGCCTTTAGCTTGACACCCCCAGCCCCCACCCCTAGCATTCCCGTCCACCTCTCAAGTTGCACTGGATCAGTGCCCATCTTTCAGGCGGTCGACTCATCAATATGGACTTCAAAGCAATTTCCGCAGTGGTTGAGACCGACTTTCTGGCAGTTAACGAGTTGATTTTCAAGCAACTGCATACGCACGTGCCACTGATCAAGGAAATCGGCCACTACATTATCAGGAGCGGCGGCAAACGGCTGCGTCCGCTGGTGTGCCTGCTGAGCGCCCGCGCCCTGGGTTATGAGGGCACGCAGCATATCGATGTGGCTGCCGTAGTGGAGTTCCTGCACACCGCCACCCTGCTGCACGACGACGTGGTGGACGAATCCTCGCTGCGCCGGGGCCAGGCCACGGTGAATGCGGTGTGGGGCAACGCGCCCAGCGTGCTGGTGGGGGATTTCCTGATCTCGCGCTCATTCCAGATGGTGGTGAATGTCGGCAACATGAAGATCCTGCGCATCCTGTCGGAGGCCACCAACCTGATTGCCGAGGGGGAAGTGCTGCAGCTGATCAACTGCAAGAACCCGGACACCACCGAGCAGCAGTACATGGAAGTAATCCGCTACAAGACCGCCAAGATGTTCGAAGCCTCCGCCCAGTCCGGCGCGGTGCTGGCCAATCCGGGCGAAGACATGGAACTGGCTTTTGCCCGCTATGCGGATCATCTAGGCTGTGCCTTCCAGCTGATTGACGATGTGCTGGATTACACCGGCAGCGCCGACGAGATGGGCAAAAATGTGGGGGACGATCTGGCGGAGGGCAAACCGACGCTGCCGCTGATTTTCGCGCTGCAGCACGGCAAGGAAGCGGACCAGGCGCTGATCCGCAAGGCGATCAATACCGGCGGACTGGATGAACTGGACGCCATTACCCGCGCCGTGCGGGATTGCGGAGCGCTGGACTACACCATCGAGCAGGCCCATGAACAGTCGCGTCTTGCCAAGGCATGCCTTACCGCTGTACCGGACAATCTTCACAAGCAGGCCATGCTGGCGCTCTGCGATCTGGCAGTAGCCAGGAACCACTGAGACCACCAACAATCCACCGGGCGCATATTGTTTCAGCCATTAAAGGTACCTATAATGGCGCCCTCTTCTTATCGGGCATTAGCGCAGTCTGGTAGCGCACTACTTTCGGGAAGTAGGGGTCGCAGGTTCAAATCCTGCATGCCCGACCATATTTTTCAGACCGGATACAAAACAAAAAAGGCCGCATCCCGAAGCGGCCTTT
>JBMOPR010000008.1:0-4540 GCA_049323075.1 Pseudomonadota bacterium | reverse complement strand
TAGCGGTAATGGCGATGATCGGCACCTGGCTTTTGTCGTTGGCCAGTTGGCGGATGGCGCGGGTGGCCTCGAAGCCGTCCAGTACTGGCATCTGGCAATCCATCAGCACGATGTCCACCGGATGGGCCAGCAGTTGCGAGATGGCTTCGTTACCATTGCCGGCCACCCGCGTGCGCAATCCGAGTTTGGTCAGGGATGCCTGCAGCACCATCTGGTTCACCGGATTGTCTTCCACGATCAGCGCCAGCCGGTCCCGGGCCAGGTCCTGCCACTGACGCTGCAAGGCTTCTGCTTTTTTGCGCGCAGAATTTTTGGGCGAGAAGGGAAATTCAGCGACAAGCCTGAAGGTGGAGCCCTCGTTGGGGCGCGACTGGAAACCCAGCTCCGCCTGCATCAGCCGTGCGATCTGCTTGCTGGTGGCCAGGCCAATGCCAAGCCCGCCAAAGCCCCGACTGAAGCTGCTGTCCAGCTGGCGGAAGCGGTCGAAGATGATGGACTCGGTGCCTTCCAGCATGCCGATGCCGGAATCGCTGACCCGGAATTCGATCTTCGCGCGGCAGCGTCGCTCATCGATGGTGACCAGCGCGATCGTCAGGCGGACGAATCCCTGGTGAGTGAACTTGACCGCGTTGCTGAGCAGGTTCATCAGAATCTGCTGGGTGCGGCGAAAATCCCCGATCAGCAGGTCTGGTACGTCCGGTTGAATCTCGATGTTGAACTGCAGCCCCTTGGCTTCTGCCTGCTTGCGGAACAGCTCATCCAGCGAAGCGGCGAGCCGTGACAGGATGAATGTGCCCTGCTCGAGCGTGAAGGACGACGAATGGAGCTCGGTGTAGTTCAGCACGCTGTCGATCAGCATCATCATCTGCTGCGCGGAGCGCTCGGCGCTGTCCACGAACTGTTCGCGCTTGCGGCTTTCATCCTGGTGGCGGATATGATCAATGCTGCTCAGCACGCCATGCATGGGCGTGCGCATCTCGTGGCTGATGGTATTGAGAAATTCATCCTTCATCTTGTTGCTTTCCAGCAGCGCGCGGTTCACTGCCATCAACGCATTCTTGGCTTCCTGCTCAGCACGGGTACGTTCCCGTTCTATCTGGTTCATGCGGTCTGCCAGTGACAGTGACAACAGGGTCACTTCAATGGCGGAACCGATGATCAACGCATTGTTGGTGAAACCGTTCGCCGGCAGCAGGCCCACTGCAACACCGCCTAGAATCACCGCACCCAGCAGGAAGGCAGACCACGCCGTCAGGAACAGGCGTGCGGTGCGCATGCCACGGGCCGCGTTGGTGCTGGCCGCGGTGACGATGACCGCGATGTTAATCATGGCTGTGATCAGCCCAGAGTACAGCATCAGGTGGTAGCTCAGGATGGGTGTCAACAGCATCAGCGTGATGGTGGCGGTGCCGAGCCAGCGAATGATCTGGTCCAGACGTGGCTGGGTGGTTGCGGTATCCAGCACCCGTCGCGTGAACTGGGTGGCAAAAATCTGAACGATCAATATCGAATAGATGATGATGAGATTGTTCAGTTGCGGCTGCGTTGGCCACAGGTACTGGAAGGCAAAACCACTGTAGTTGGACTGGAAGAAAGTCAGCGCCGCGATATAGACAATATAGTAAAGATACGTCTGGTCCCGGATGAACAGGTACAGAATCAGGTTGTAGGCAAACATCAGCGCCACAATGCCGAAATAGATGCCGTGCAGCAGCATCAGCGAGCGTGTCTGCTCATGAAAATAGTCCGGTTCCCACAATGTCATGGGCACGCGGACAGAGCCCTGTGAATTTACCTTCAGCAGAAAGCGCCGGGTTTCACCCAGGTTGATGTCGAGAGGAAAGACATAACCGGTGTGGGCCATGGGGCGGCTGTCAAAGGGCAGGGTGTCGCCGGATTCGATCTGGCGCAGATTGCCCTGGCTGTCAAAAAAATACAGCGTGATACGGTCCAGCGGCGGGTAGTTGACTTCCAGCAGCCGCTGCATGCTGGCGGAACTGTTGCCCAGGCCGTTGTTGCTGAGCTCGAACATCAGCCAGTAAGTGGACGAGGAAATACCGAAGCTGAAATTCCGGCCCTGATTTTCCTGCAGCATCCGGTCGCGTTCGCCGCGCAATAATGCTTCCGGACGCAATTCCCCGCGTGCATCTTCCAGAAAGCTGACATGGCGTTCAATCGGAAACTGGCGGCCGGTTTCACTGGTGTCCAGGGTCAGCAGGCTGGCGCTGGCAGAGTTGCAGGACAGCAGCAACAGCAACCACAGCAGAAATGGTGGAATTGGCAGACAGCGCGTTTCAGTCGAGATGGCGCACATGGCCTCAGCCGGCCTTCTGCGTTTTGCCGGGCAGATTCACCCAGTAAATGATTTTCTTGTTCAGCACGCGGGCGTCGATGGGTTTGCTGGTGTAATCGTTCATGCCGGCTTCCACGCAGCGCTCGCGATCCTGCGACATGGCGTTGGCGGTGACAGCAATGATCGGAACCTTGCTCACTGGTAGCGGCAGGGCGCGAATTTGCCGGGTCGCCTCGAAGCCGTCCAGTTCCGGCATCTGGCAATCCATCAGAATGGCGTCCACCGGCGTCGACTGCACCAGTTGCACTGCCTGGATGCCGTTGTCGGCGGTGACAACAGAGTAACCCTGCTTCTGCAGCAGTCCTTTCAGCACCAGCTGGTTCACCGGGTTGTCTTCCACCACCAGTATGCGCAGGCTGGCGGGCGAGCGCTCCGGCGCGACGATGTCGGCTTCTTCCGCCACTGCCGGCTGACGGTGACAGGGAATGTGGACGGTGAAGGTAGTGCCCTTGCCCGGTGTGGATTCCACGTCAATCGCCCCGCCCAGGAAACCCAGCAGGGACTTGATTACCGCCAGGCCGATGCCCAGGCCGCCGTAACCGCGATTGAATGCACCATCCACCTGACGGAAGCGCTCGAAAATCAGCGCCAGTTTGTCCTCGGCGATGCCGATCCCGGTGTCGCTCACCTGCATGATCAGTTGAAAATCGGTACTGGCTGGATTGGCGGATTCACCCTGGATGCGCACTTCCACCCGGCCATGGCGGGTGAATTTGATCGCGTTGTCCAGCAGGTTGTTGAGGATCTGGCTCAGCCGCACGCAGTCGCTGATCAGCACATCCGGTGTCGATTCCTCGATGAAAAAATTCAGTGCGATGCCTTTTTTCTGGCTCAGCTCGGTGAACAGGCTGCGTGCGCTGGCGAGCAGTTCGCGGGTGGTGAAGGGCCGGTTGTCCAGCACCAGTTTGCCGGATTGCAGTTCGGTGTAGGTGAGCAGGCTGTCCACCAGCAGCATCATGTGCCGGGCCGAGCGGTCGGCATAATTCAGATACTGGCTGGCCTTGTCGGAAATGGGTTCGTCGTGAATATGCTGCAGGCAACCCAGCACACCATTCATTGGCGTACGCAGTTCGTGGCTGATGGTGGCGAGGAATTCGTCCTTGATGCGGTTGTTGTCCTGCAGGGTTTGATTCACGATTTCCAGCGCGCGCTTGGCTTCCTTCTCCATGTCTGCTTTCTGCCGGTTGATCTGGTTCAGGCGTTCCGCCAGCGTGATCGACAGCAGCGTGACCTCGATGGCGGAGCCGAGCATGAACGCATTGGTGGTGACCAGGTTGGCCGGAATCCAGCCCATCGACGCAAACGCAAGAATCATCGAACCCAGCAGCAGCGATGCCCAGGCAATCAGAAACAGGCGCGCAGTGTGCGAACCTTTCCAGGCCTCGGCCGCGCTCACGAACAGCATGGCCGACGCCACCACCATCGCGCACCAGATCACCGGCTTGATCACCAGTTGATACGACAGCGACAGACTCGCCACCATGCCCGCCACTTGCAGCAGCACCACCCAGTTGAAAAAACGGTGCGTGTGGGGCGCATTTTTTTTCAGGTCCAGAACCCGCTGGGAAAATTTCAGGATAGACGCCGCAATCAGGCAGATGCTGAACGGAATCAGAAAACTGTTCACCACCGGCAGCCGGCTCCACAGGTATTCGAAGCCGTAACCGGTCATGCCCAGCTGGAACAACGCAAGGGAAAAGGTGTAACCGATGTAGTAAAAGTAGCTGATGTCCCGCACCGTGATCAGCAGGCACAGGTTGTAGAAAAACATCAGGAAAATGATGCCGTAATAAATGCCGTCGATAAGCAGGTGAATGCGCTGGGTGTGATAGAACTGGAACGGGTCCCAGAACGACAGCGGCATGCGCAGGGAACTGGTGCTCTGAACGCGAAACAGAACGGTCTTTTCCTCGCCCGGACGCAGTTCCAGCGGAAACAGGAAGCGGGAATGGTCGATCGGACGGGTGTCGAACGGCCGGGTGTCACCGGTCAGCCAGCGCTGCAGCACCTTGCCATCCACCACCACGTAATAGCGGATGTCGTCCAGCAGGGAGTAGTCCACTTCCAGATAGCGCAGTGCCTTTTCATTGGTGGCGTCAGGCGCGGCGCGGAAACGCCCCACCAGCCAGAAGGCGGATTGGCTGAATCCCTTGTTGAGTGCGGTATCGGTGCCGGGCTGGAACGGCA
>JBMOPR010000007.1:0-4550 GCA_049323075.1 Pseudomonadota bacterium | reverse complement strand
GTTACGCCCGGGAGCAGTTCCAGCTTAACGGTCGCGACCCGATTCGTTTCATCGATAGTCTGTTGCGCTGGTATAACGAGGAAGCGTTCATCTACACATTAAGCCCCCAGACTCTGGGCCGTAACACCATTGATGAATTCCTGTTTCAGACCAGGCGCGGATTCTGTTCCCATTTCGCTGGCGCTTTCGTGTTTCTGTTGCGCAGTGCCGGCATTCCCGCGCGGCTGGTGGGCGGGTATCAGGGAGGTGAAGGGCATCCCTTGGGGCAGTATCTGCTGATTCACCAGTATGACGCCCACGCCTGGGCCGAGGTCTGGCTGGACGGTCAGGGCTGGGTGCGCTTCGATCCCACGGCGGCGGTGGCGCCCAACCGGATCGAGTACGGTCCCCAGGACAGCACTACCGACGACAGCTTCCTGGCGGAATCCCCCCTGTCGCCAGAGCGGCTGCGCAACTTGGCATTGTTTGCCCGGGCGCGGCTGCTGGCGGATTACGTGGATTATCTCTGGTTCAAAAACGTGGTGTCATACAACGCTCAGGCGCAGAACCGCCTGTTCCACGATCTGCTCGGCCAGGTGACGCCGCAACGGATTGCGGCCCTCATGGGCGGGCTGGGAGCTGGTATTGTGTTGGTGCTGGCCGTGTCGATCCTGCTAAGGCATCCATCGATCCGCAAGCTGGACCGTACCGACCGGCTCTACCTGCGTTTCTGCCAGAAGCTGCAGCAACGGGGCGTGATGCGGGCGCCGGGAGAAGGGCCGCAGGACTTCGCCAAGCGGGCGGCCAACACCCTGCCGGCCCAGGCGGCGGACATCGAGACCATCACGGCGCTCTATCTCACTCTGAAATATGCGCCACAACAAAAAGTTGCCCATTTTAAACCACAAGCGTCAAATGGCAGTGATACACTAGGCGGCCTTGAGAAAGAGCTCGCCCAGCGCGTGCGGGCCTTCAAACCCTCTTAAAAAAACAAAGTGGATTCAATCAGATGGAACGGTTTCAGAAACCCATCCTGCTGTCCATTCTGGGCGGGATGGTGTTGTATCTCGGCGCCATGTTCCTCAGCGACTTTCAGGCCACCCGCGACGCCATCCTGAACGTAGGCTTGCTGGGCTGGGCCGTGATCCTGGGCCTTTCGCTGTTCAACTACGCCCTGCGTTACTGGCGTTGGGACTGGTACCTGCACAAGCTGAGTCAAACGCGCCTGCCGCATCGCTGGCACCTGGCCTACTATGTCTGCGGCTTTGCCCTGTCCACTACACCGGGAAAGGCGGGGGAAACTGTCCGCTCCCTTTATCTCAAGCGCCATGGCATCAGCTACAGTCATGCCTTCAGCACCTTCTTCGTCGAACGCTTTCTGGATCTGCTGAGCATCGTATTGATCTCCTGTGCCGCCGGATTCCTGTTCAAGGGTTACGGGCCTGTGGTATTGATCACCGGGCTGGTGGTGTTCGGTTCCCTGCCGCTGGTGCACAGCCGCAACGTTTTGCAGTTGCTGACAGACTGGTCCGGCCGTCATCAGGGCCGCCTGGGCAAGGCGCTGGAACATCTGGTCACTTTGCTGAAATCCTCCGCCGTGTTGCTGCGTAACCGTGAACTGTTCGTCGGTCTGGTGGTGGGCGTGCTGGCCTGGCTGGCAGAGGCGGTGGGCTTCTGGTATCTGTTGCATCTGCTGGGGCAGGATGTGTCCGTGCTGATGGCGGTGAGTATTTATGGCGTCGCCGTGCTGGTGGGCGCGATTTCATTTTTGCCCGGCGGCCTGGGCAGCACCGAGGCAGTGATGACGCTGCTGCTGGTGTCGCTGGGTGTCGAGCAGGCCGTGGCGGTGGCGGCCACGCTGATTTGCCGCATTGCCACGTTGTGGTTTGCGGTGTTCATGGGATTGATCGTGGCAAGTGTGCTGGCGGCGCGGGGCATTACCCCGATGTCGGGCGATGGAGTAAAGGTGTAGTTTCACATGTCGGAAGCAAAACAATACCCCCTGGTAGTCGATCTTGATGGCACCCTGATTCGCAGCGATCTGCTGATCGAATCCTTCATGCTGCTGATCAAGGAAAGTCCCTTCAATATTTTTCGTGTGCTGTTCTGGCTGCTGAAGGGCAAAGCCTTTCTGAAAGCGGAAATCGCCCGCCATGTGGATGTGCCGGTGGAATTGCTGCCGTACAACGGGGAACTGATCGAATTTCTGAAAGCGGAAAAGGCGAGGGGCCGTGAAATCATTCTGGCCACTGCGTCCCACCAGCGTTACGCCCATTCCGTGGCCCAGCACCTGGGTCTGTTCGACGACGTGCTGGCAACCGATAACGAGCGCAACCTGTCAGGCACTGCCAAGCGTGCCGCGCTGACCGAACGTTATGGCGAGAAGCAGTACGTGTATGCCGGCAACGCGCCGGTGGACCTGAAAGTCTGGGATCACTGCCATCAGGCCATCGTGGTGGCGGACAAATCGCTGGTGAAACAGGCGCAGAAACACTGTCCTATCGAGCGCCATTTCGAAACCCCCAAGCCCAAACTGAAAGTGGTGCTGAAAGCCCTGCGCGTGCACCAGTGGGTGAAGAACGGTTTGATCTTCGTGCCGCTGCTCACTGCCCATCTGCTGCAGAATCCGGTGGCGCTGGTGTCCAGCATCATGGCGTTTTTCGCGTTTTCCTTCTGCGCCTCCAGCGTGTATTTCCTCAATGACCTGCTCGATCTCAATGACGACCGGCGTCATGCCACCAAGCGCAACCGTCCGTTTGCCGCAGGCACCCTGGCGCTCACGGTTGGCCTGATCGGCACGCCGATCCTGCTGGCGATGGCCGCTGCCATCTGCTGGTTTCTGCCGTGGGAATTCTCGCTGGTGCTGATCATTTATTACGTCATGACCATCGCCTATAGCTTCAAGCTGAAGCGGGTGGTGATGGTGGACGTGATTACCCTGGCCGCACTCTACACCGTGCGCATCGTGGCCGGCGCGGCGGCGGTGGGTGTGGCGCTGTCATTCTGGCTGCTGTCGTTCTCCGTGTTTGTTTTCCTCAGCCTCGCCATCGTCAAGCGCTACACCGAGCTGATGAAGCTGCGCGAAAAAAGCGTGAAGAAAACCCTGGGGCGCGGCTATCAGGTGGAGGATCTGGAGCTGCTGTCATCGCTCGGTGGCTCCAGCGGCTATCTGTCTGTGCTGGTTCTGGCGCTCTACATCAATAGCGGCGATGTGAATGGGCTGTATGCTCAGCCACAATTGATGTGGCCGGTCTGTCTGGTGATGCTGTACTGGATCAGCCGCATCTGGATCATCGCCCACCGGGGCAATATGGATGACGATCCAATCGTGTTCGCATTGAAGGATCGCGTCAGCCTGGTGTGCGGCGCGTTAATCGGAATGTTCATGATGCTGGCGGTGTGAGATGACCAAACCCTACGTATCCTGGGGCCGCTACCCGTACAAGGAACAGCGTGGAATCGATCTGCAGTGGCGCACCGACGTGCTGCCGCAGGAACCCAGCGTATTGCCCCAGGGCAATGCCCGCAGCTACGGCGACAGCTGCATGAACCAGGGCGGCGTCGTGGCGTCCACGCGCTTTCTGCGCCGCTTCATGCAGTTCGATCCCGCCACCGGATTGTTGCAATGCGAATCCGGTGTGCAGCTGGCGGACATTCTGAATCTGGTGGAACCGCAAGGCTGGTTCCTGGCGGCAACACCCGGCACGAAATTCGCCACCGTGGGCGGCTGTATCGCCAACGACGTGCACGGCAAGAATCACCATCTGGAAGGCACCTTCGGCCGCCATGTCACCCGGTTTGAACTGGTGCGCACCGACGGAACGCGGATGATCTGTTCGCCCACCGAAAACGCCGGCTATTTCAATGCCACCATCGGCGGGCTGGGCCTGACCGGGCTGATCGTGTGGGCCGAACTGCAGCTCAAGCGCGTGCCCAATTCCGCCATCAATCTGGAAACCATCAAGTACAAGGATCTGGCGACCTTCTTTGAACTGTCGGCCGAATCCGAGCACACCCACGAATACACCGCCGCCTGGATCGATTGCCTGGCGTCGCAGGAAAAACTCGGCCGCGGCCACTTCCTGCGCGGCAATCACGCCAAGGTAACCCAGCCCCGGGTTGCGGCGGGCAAACTGAAACTGTCCATGCCCATCGACCCGCCGCTGTCACTGGTGAACAGCCTGTCGTTGCGCGCCTTCAACACGCTGTATTACAACCGGCAGATGCAGGAACGCAGTTACGCCACCGTGCATTACGATCCGTTTTTCTATCCGCTGGATTTTGTGCAGGACTGGAACCGCATGTACGGGCCGAAAGGCTTCCTGCAGTACCAGTGCGTGGTGCCGAACGAAACCAGTTACGATGCCACCCGTGAAATGCTGCAACGCATCGCCGCTGCCAACAGCGGCTCGTTCCTGGTGGTGCTGAAAGTATTTGGCGATGTGCCGTCGCCGGGTCTGCTGTCGTTCCCGCGCCCCGGGGCCACCCTGGCGCTGGATTTTCCCTACCAGGGCAACAAGACCCTGCACCTGTTCGACCAGCTGGACGACGTGGTGGTGCAGGCGGGCGGT
>JBMOPR010000006.1:0-4550 GCA_049323075.1 Pseudomonadota bacterium | reverse complement strand
TGCAAAGCTGGCGGACGGCGATGCCCGTCGCGCGCTGAACCTGCTGGAAATCGCGGTGGAACTGGCGCATGCGGATGGCGATGCCGAAGTGAACCTGCACACGCTGGAGCAGGCTACCGGCACCGAACTGCGTCGTTTCGACAAGGGCGGCGATGTTTTTTACGACCAGATTTCGGCGCTGCACAAAGCCGTGCGGGGATCGTCGCCGGATGCGGCGCTGTACTGGTTCGTGCGCATGCTGGACGGTGGTTGCGATGCACTCTATATCGCCCGGCGGGTGGTGCGAATGGCGAGTGAGGATATCGGCAATGCCGATCCGCGCGCGCTGGCCCTGGCACTGAATGCATGGGATGTGCAGACCCGCCTTGGCAGCCCGGAAGGGGAGCTGGCCATCGCCCAGGCGGTGGCGTACATGGCCTGTGCGCCGAAAAGTAATGCGGTGTACACGGCTTTTAAGGCGATACGCAGCGCCGTGGCGGAACAGCCCAGCCTTGAAGTGCCGATCCACCTGCGCAACGCGCCCACCAAGCTGATGAAAGAACAGGGCCATGGCGCCGAATACCGTTATGCCCACGACTTTCCCGACGCTTATGCCGCCGGCGAGAATTATTTCCCGGAGGCCCTGCAGGACGCCCACTGGTACGAACCGGCGCCCCGTGGCCTGGAAATCAAGATCGGCGAGAAACTGAAGTTCCTGCGCGAGCAGGATCGCAAGAGTCCCTGGCGCCGTTACGACCGCAAGCGCGGCGGCAGTCAGTAGCGATTGGCTGCACCTTCAAATACAGTAGAATCCAATTTCAACAGGCTTGAGAATATCACTATGCTGGACCCGAAATTGTTGCGCGGACAACTGGAAGAAGTCGCCACCCGTCTGCAAACCCGAGGTTTCAAACTGGATGTTGGCGCGTTTGCGCGGCTGGAAGAACGGCGCAAATCGCTGCAGGTGGAAACCGAGAACCTGCAGGCCGAGCGCAAGCGCAAGTCGAAGGAAATCGGTATTGCCAAGGGCAAGGGCGAAGACGTATCGGCGCTGATGCAGGAAGTGGACGGTTTTGCCCAGCGGCTGGCGGAATGCGAGCAGCAGCTGGAAGCCCTGCAAAAAGAATTGCTGGACCTGCAACTGGGCATTCCCAATATTCCACATGCATCGGTGCCTGCGGGCGGCGGCGAAGACGACAACGTTGAAGTCCGCAAGTGGGGCACGCCAACCCGGTTCGATTTTACACCGCTGGATCATGTGGATCTGGGCGTAAAAACCGGTGCCCTGGATTTCGAAACCGCCGCCAAAATTTCCGGTGCGCGCTTTTCCGTGATGTACGGCCCGCTGGCGCGCATGCACCGTGCCCTGATCCAGCTGATGCTGGACACCCACACCCGCGAGCACGGTTACCGCGAAGTGTATGTGCCCTACATGGTGAATCCGGAGTCGCTGCAGGGTACTGGCCAGCTGCCGAAATTCGAGGAAGAGCTGTACAAGCTGCGCGGGGAAAAGGATCTGTACCTGATCCCGACGGCGGAAGTGCCCGTCACCAACATTGCCCGCGACATGATTTACGGCGAAGACCAGCTGCCGATCCGGTTCGCCTGTCACACGCCCTGTTTCCGCAGTGAAGCCGGCTCCCACGGCAAGGACGTGCGCGGCATGATCCGCCAGCATCAGTTCGAGAAGGTGGAGATGGTGCAGCTGGTGAAGCCGGAAGATTCCCACGCTGCGCTGGAAAGCCTTACCGGCCATGCTGAAGCGATTCTGCAGAAGCTCGGTCTGCCTTACCGGGTGATCGTGCTTTGCACGGGCGACATGGGCTTTTCCTCGGCGAAAACCTACGACATCGAAGTCTGGCTGCCGGGGCAGGGCAAGTACCGCGAGATTTCGTCCTGCTCGAACTTCGAGGATTTCCAGGCCCGCCGCATGCAGGCCCGCTACCGGCCGAAGGATGGCAAGAAGCCGGAACTGCTGCATACACTGAATGGATCGGGGCTGGCGGTCGGGCGGACGCTGGTGGCGATCATGGAAAATTACCAGCAGGCCGATGGCAGCATCCGGGTGCCGGACGCGCTGAAGCCTTACATGGGCGGTGTCGACGTGATTTCCGTGCAGGCCTGAATCAGGATGAATGGTTGAACGATGGAATATCTGCCGGTTTTTTATCAGTTGAAGAATCAGCGCTGCCTGGTGGTGGGTGGTGGCGAAGTGGCGACGCGCAAGGCGTCCATGCTGCAGCGTGCCGGCGCCAATGTCCGCGTGGTGGCGCTGGAGTTTTCCGCGGCGATGGAGCAGTTGCTGGCGAAAAATACCCGGTCGGAAAAACACCAGCGCACGTTTTCCCCGAAGGATCTGGACGGCGTTGCGCTGGTCATCGCAGCTACCGATGACGAAGCCCTGAACCGCGAGGTGTCGGCGCAGGCGAAAGCCCGGTACATTCCGGTCAATGTTGTGGACAATCAGGAACTGTGCACCTTCATCCTGCCTTCAATCGTGGATCGTTCGCCGCTGGTGATCGCCGTTTCCAGCGGCGGTCAATCGCCGGTGCTGGCACGGCTGATCCGCGCCAAGCTGGAAACGCTCATTCCGGCCAGCTATGGTCGTCTTGCCCATCTGGTGGGGCAGTTCCGCGATCAGGTCAAAGCGCGTTTTGGCGATGTGAACCAGCGGCGTGGCTTCTGGGAAAATGTGCTGTCCGGACCGATCGCGGAATATGTATTTGCCGGCAAGGAGCGTGACGCCGAGCAGATGCTGCAACAGTTGCTGGAAAATCCTTCGATGCCCGCGCCGCACAAGGGCGAGGTCTATCTGGTGGGTGCCGGCCCCGGTGATCCCGATCTGCTGACGTTTCGTGCCCTGCGGTTGATGCAGCAGGCGGATGTCGTGCTGTACGACCGCCTGGTGAGCCCCGAGATTCTGGATCTGGTGCGCCGCGATGCCACGCGTATATACGTAGGAAAGGCCCGCAGTGCTCATGCAGTGCCGCAGGACCAGATCAACGAATACCTCGTGGAGCTCGCCCTGAAAGGCCATCGTGTTTGCCGGTTGAAGGGGGGTGACCCCTTTATCTTTGGACGCGGCGGCGAGGAAATCGACCGGCTGGCCCAGGCCGGCATCCAGTTCCAGGTGGTGCCGGGCATTACCGCGGCATCCGGTTGCGCCAGTTACGCCGGCATTCCGCTGACCCATCGCGATCATGCCCAGTCGGTGCGGTTCGTTACGGGACATCTCAAGGACGGCTCCCTGGATCTGGATTGGCCCACCCTGGCCCGTGAAAAGCAGACCCTGGTGTTCTACATGGGCCTCGTCGGGCTGCCGTCCATCTGCGAACGTCTGATCGCCCATGGACTGCCGGAAACGACGCCGATCGCCCTGATCCAGCAGGGTACCACCCGGCATCAGCGGGTGTTTGTATCCGATCTGGCAAACATGGTCGAACACGTTAAAAATCAGGAAGTTAAAGCGCCAACCCTGATCATCGTCGGCGATGTGGTCAAGCTGCACGACAAGCTGAAATGGTTTGATCCTTCCGCCACCGGCGAGGCGTCGTCGTCATTCTGATTCCCTGCATTTCCCACCTTCGGCCTTGATAAACACGGGTTTTTCAAGGCTGATTCCTTTTCAAACATCCGGCATCGTCTAACCTTTAAATTGGTATAGGGAGTTTTCGCCGGAGCTTGCTTCATGAACTGGTTCAACCGTATCTCAATCAAATTCAAGTTGCTTCTGATCCCGTTGGTGGGTGTTCTGGGGTTCGCTACCAACCTTGCCTACAACTTTTCGGTCAACACCGAAACCCGGCACAAGCTGGAAAGTGTGCGTGACACCTACTATCCGATTCTGGAGCGGGCCAACACCGTCATGGTGACGCTGGACCGCACCACAGAAATCCTCAATTCCGCAGTCAGTGCCGGCGAGCTGGACATGATGAAAGGCGCGGACGAAAACTCGGAAAAAATGCGATCGCTGTTCCGCGAGATCAAATCGCTGGAACCGAATCGCAAACGCGAGGTAGAAGATCTGGCTGCCAGTTTTGAAAATTACTACCAGCTGGCGCGGGAGATTTCAGAAGGCATGATTTCCGGCAAGGCCGATTTTGCCCAGCTCAATTCCAAGGTCGAGCTGATGGGATCCAAGCTGAACTCCCTCAAATCCCAGTTGCGTGATTTTCGTGATGCCAGCTTCGAACTGTTTTCCGACAATATTTCCAATTCCATAGCCGAAGCCAGCACTGCGCTCAATGTGGGCGCGGTGATCGCGGTGCTGATCACCATCGTGCTGATCATGGTATCGCTGTATGTCACGATGATAGTGACCGGCAATATTGGCCGTGTGGTGACGTCGCTGCAGGAAATCGCCAGCGGCGAAGGTGATCTGACCAAACGCATCAGACAGAATTCCCAGGATGAAATCGGCACCCTGGTGTACTGGTTCAATTCCTTCGTCGAACGCTTGCAGGGCATCATCGGCGACGTGGTTACCAGTATTTCGCCGTTGAGTGATGTCAGCAAGGAATTGGGTGCCCTGGCAACTGATAGCGAGCACGCGTCGTCCGAGCAGCTGGAAG
>JBMOPR010000005.1:0-4551 GCA_049323075.1 Pseudomonadota bacterium | reverse complement strand
GTCCAGGCGTATCAAAGCCGCTTTGGCGCTTTTAGAACGTCCATTGAGTCAGACGGAGGCGGTGCAGCTGGCGCTGGTGAACAGTCCTTCCATGCAAGCCCTGTTGGCGCAGGGGTGGGCTGAATCGGCCAATGCGGCTCAAGCAGGCAGGATTTCAAATCCCATCTTCAGTTTTGAGCATGTGACCACGGGTGACGAACTTGAATTGTCCCGCGCGTTATCTCTTGGACTGCTCGATCTGTTGACGTTGCCCAGACGCCAGGGCATCGCGAATCGACTGATCGAGCAGTCGCAGTTGCGTCTGACTGGCATCGTTGTAGATCAGGTCACTCAGATCCGCCAGGCATGGGTCCGCGCCGTCGCCGCACAACAAAGCCTCACATATGCGCAGCAAGTCTATGTCAGCGCCGAGGCCAGCGCCGAACTGGCTCGCCGCATGCAGGCCGCCGGCAACTTCAATCGCATCAGCCGCGCACGGGAGCACGCCTTCTATGCCGATGCTGCTACCAATCTCGCTTCAGCAACTCATCGCGCCACCGCGGCACGGGAAGCGCTGGTGCGCCTGCTGGGGCTCGACGAAGCACAGGCACGGGTACTCCAGTTGCCTGAACGCCTGCCCGATCTGCCCTGGGAACCCCTGACGCCGGAAACCATTGGTTCGCAGGCAACGCGTGGCCGGCTGGATATTCGTCTGGCGCAAACAGAACTCGATGCAGCCGCGAAAGCACAAGGATTGAACTCGATCACCAGCTTGACCGACATTGAGCTGGCGATACGCCGCGACACTGTTTTCGATAATGTCGAAGGAACCCGATCCAACCCGCGCGGTTATGAAGTCGATGTACGACTGCCAATATTCGACTGGGGTGACATGCAGCGCAATGCCATGAATGCACGCACGCTGGCAGCCGCAAACCAGCTGGAGGCGACGATGCGCATTGCCGGCTCCAGTCTGCGCGAAGGTTATTCAACCTACCGCACCGCCTTCGACATCGCGCGGCACTACCGCGACGAGGTGATACCGCTGCGCAAGATCATCGCTGATGAAAACCTGCTGCGTTACAACGGAATGATCATTGGCGTGTTTGAGCTGCTGGCCGACGCCCGTGATCAGGTCACAGTGGTATTGGCTGCCATCGATGCGGAACAGCAGTTCTGGCTGGCGGATGCCGCGCTGCAAGCTACTTTGATTGGCCGCCCAACCAGCACCACTCTTACCGCAACGACCGGCGCGCCCAGTGCTTCTGGCGCAGGCCACTGAGAAAGGAAAACCGATGTCTTCCAGACGTGAATTTTTCAAATTGGCCGGCATTGCCGGTGGCGCCGTGGCAGCGAGCACTGTAGGTCGCACAGTAATGGCTACCCTGCCCGAGCCGGTGATTCAGACATCACCTGACACTATGGCGCCGCTGGTTCCCGATAGCGGGCAACCTTACAACCCGGTGGTCACACTCAATGGCTGGACCCTGCCATGGCGCATGAACAAAGGTGTGAAGGAATTCCACCTGGTAGCTGAACCCGTGGTACGAGAAATGGCGCCCGGCTTCAAGGCTCATTTGTGGGGCTATAACGGTCAGAGCCCTGGTCCGACGATTGAGGTGGTTGAAGGCGACCGCGTCCGCATTTTCGTCACCAATCAATTACCGGAACACACCAGCATTCACTGGCATGGCCAGCGTTTACCGAACGGTATGGATGGCGTGTCAGGTTTGACCCAGCCCGCCATCAAGCCCGGCAAGACGTTCGTCTATGAATTCATCGCGCGGCGGCCAGGCACCTTCATGTACCACCCGCACGCAGATGAAATGACCCAGATGGCCATGGGCATGATGGGATTCTGGGTGACTCACCCGAAAGAAACACACCCGTTGATCGACGAGGTTCAGCGCGACTTCTGCTTCCTGCTCAACGCCTATGACATCGATCCGGGCAGCTATACGCCCAAAACGATGACGATGCTGGACTTCAATCTCTGGTCCTGGAACAGCCGGATATTCCCGGGCATCGACAGTCTCAACGTGCGCCTGAATGACAAGGTGCGCATCCGCATTGGCAACCTGACCATGACCAATCACCCCATTCATTTGCACGGTCATGAGTTCCTGGTCACCGGTACCGACGGCGGACCAACGCCCAAAAATTCGCGCTGGTATGAAGTAACGACCGACATCGCGGTTGGGCAAATGCGTCAAATTGAATTTGTTGCCGATGAAGAAGGTGACTGGGCCTTTCACTGCCACAAGAGCCACCACACCATGAATGCGATGGGCCACAACGTGCCCACATTGATTGGCGTGGATCACCGGGGCCTCACCGGGAAAATCAATAGCCTGATACCGGACTACATGGTGATGGGTGAGCGAGGCATGGCCGATATGACCGAGATGGAAATGCCCATCCCGGATAACACCGCTCCCATGATGACCGGAGATGGCCCTTTTGGCTCGGTCGAGATGGGCGGAATGTTCAGCGTGCTCAAGGTGCGTCGTGAGCAAAAACCCGGTCACTACCAGGACCCAGGATGGTATCAACACCCGAAGGGTACTATCGCCCACGAATACACGGGTGCGCTGGCAGAACCCGCACGGTTCAAATCGGTGGGAGGACAGTCGATGCGGCGCGTCCATGAATCCAGCACGCCAGTCGAAGTGCAGGTACGCAAACCTGCGTTGCACAGTGATCATTGACCATTCAGATTGAACCCGGGAGAACCCACCATGAAATCCACACTTAACACCATGCAGGTACTTTTTTTGGCAATCACCGCGCTGGCGCTACCAGGCGCGAGTCTCGCCAGCGGAAACGACAGGCACTCGCACGAACACAAACAGGAAGATGGGGAAACTGCCATTGGCAAGCCAGGCGTGGCGGCCGAAGTGGCTCGCACCATCAGTGTTGAAATGAACGACAGCATGCGATACACGCCATCGGACATTCAGGTCTCCGAGGGTGAGACCGTGCGTTTCGTGGTAAAAAATAGCGGCCAGCTAAAACACGAGCTGAGTCTGGGCACGGAAGAGGAACTGCTGGAACATCTTGCAGTAATGAAAAAATATCCAGACATGGTGCATGACGAACCGAACAAGATCACGCTGACCAAAGGCCAGCAAGGTGAAATTATCTGGCAATTCACCAAAGCCGGGACGGTGAACTTTGCCTGCCTGATGCCTGGGCACTACGAGGCTGGAATGCGGGGCACAGTCACTGTTGGCAAGAAGTAAGTTCGTACAATTTCATAATTCATAGTCGTGAGGTAACCATGAACGCAATCAAACAGATACTCGCTATTTCCACGCTGACATTGAGCATGACTCTCCCCATGAGCAGTTTTGCTGAAGCGCCGATGGACCACAAAATGGATACGTCGCAGCAGGCTTCAATGACCGACGGTGAAGTCAAAAAGGTTGATCAGTCCACAGGCAAAATCACGATCAAACATGGCGATATTGCGCACCTCGACATGCCGGGCATGTCCATGGTATTCACTGCCAGGAACAAGGATATGCTCCAGAACGTCAAAGCCGGAGACAAAATCAGGTTCATGGTTGTTGATGAAGGCGGCAAGATGGTTGTCACGGACATCCAGCCTGTTCGGTAGGAAAATGACATTCCCACCGATCAATCACAGCTGTCATGCTGTGCCCAGAGACATGCAACGTATCGCTCGTAATGTATGGACGCCTGGCGGTTACCGAAGAAAACGAAATGCACAAAAAGTTCGGTGCAATGTATGAAACCTACGCTCAAAAGACTCCCAGGTTCATACCCAGCTTGCTTAGTAAACCTGGTGATGAGACACGGGGATAATCCATGAATACCAGTCATGATCACACAGCGCATACCGCGAAAACCGGACACCATCATCACACTGCCATCGCGACGTCAGAAGTCCAGTCGGCAACAGCGCCGGAAAGTGGTGGCAGTACGATTTATACCTGTCCCATGCATCCCGAGATCCGGCAAGATCATCCCGGCAATTGCCCAAAGTGCGGCATGACTCTGGAGCCCATGCTGCCAGAGCTCGAGGAGGACGGCAATCCGGAACTGCGCGATTTTCAGCACCGGTTCTGGTGGACTCTTCCACTGACCATCGCAGTCACAGTACTCGCAATGTTCGGGCACCAGTTGCACTGGTTCGATGCCCGCACCCAGACCTGGATTGAACTCGCGCTGACGTTGCCCATTGTCCTCTGGGCCGGATGGCCATTTTTTCTGCGCGGCTGGCAGTCTCTCGTCCACCGCAGCCCTAACATGTGGACGCTGATCAGTCTGGGTACAGGCGCGGCATTCATCTACAGCCTGGTAGCAACCCTGACGCCACAGGTGTTCCCGGATTCTTTCGTCTCCATGGGACGGGTCGCGGTGTACTTCGAGGCGGCAGCGGTCATCATTTCGTTGACCTTGCTAGGCCAGCTGCTTGAACTCAAGGCCCGCTCGCAAACATCCGCCGCCATCAAGTCACTGCTTGGTTTGGCACCCAAAACCGCCCGCCGCATTCGGGACGATGGCACTGAGGAGGATGTACCGCTCGCCCATGTCCATGTCGGTGAC
>JBMOPR010000004.1:0-4558 GCA_049323075.1 Pseudomonadota bacterium | reverse complement strand
TGGCCGCTGTCGAGCCTACAGGGATGTACTTGTGGCGTGCCCCAAAACATCACCGGCTTCTCTCAGCGATTCGAACACGCGAGCAACTGATAACAGCAAACCTCACTCATCAATCAAACTCTTCTGCTTGCTCTTCCGATACTCCACCGGCGTCGATCCCACCCAGCGTTTGAACGCCCGGTAAAACGTACTCGGTTCCGAAAAGCCCGTCAGATACACAATCTCGTCAATCGACTCATCCGTCCGAGCCAGCAGCTTCTTCGCCAGATTGCAGCGATAATCCGCCAGCAACTGATTGAAATTGGTGTCCACCTCGGTGAGCTTGGTGCGCAAACTGCGCGGCTTGATCCCCAACCGCTCCGCCACCGTCTCCAGATTCGCATTGCCCGACTCCAGCAACTCACCTATCAGCCGGTTCACCTTGGCAATGAAATCCTGCTTCTCCAGCTTCGCCACGTGCTCACTGGCCAGCTGCTCGTGCAAACGCAGCAGTTCCGGCTCGGCATGACCGGACGGCAGATTCATGATCTCCGGCGCGAAATAAATCCGGTTGCCCGGCTGGCTGAACAGCACCGGACACTTGTACACCCGCGCATACTCCTCCGGATGCTTGCCCGCCGCGTGTTCGAAATGAATCTCCAGCGGTTTGAAACGACCCTCGGTGACATAATCGAAAAACTTCAGCACACCGATCACCACGCACTCACTCAGATGCCGCAGACCGCCGGTGAACGTGATATTGCCTACGAAATAGCCCTTGGCATCCTGATCCAGCGTTGCATTCACCGCATCGCTCAACAGCCGCTGGTAATTCAGCGCCCGCTTCAAACCCTCACCAAAGGTTGCGCTGCTTAGAAACAGATATTCAATCACCTGCCCCTTGAAGACCGGGATGTTCTCCCCAAGATGAAGACCTATGTCAGTATCGCCGGTGATATCCTCGATCACACTCCAGAACAGCGTTTGCGCAGAATGGGGTGTGCGCAGATCTTTTTCGGCCAGCTGCTCGTGCTTCAGACCAATGCGGCGCAACACTTCAAAGGCATCGACCCCCATTTCCTGCATGGCCTGGTAGGCGAGCCGTATCATCACACCCGCATCGGTAAATCCGCTCATTCGTACCTGCTGTAGGGTCAATTGCCCGGGGGAAAATAGAGAACCAGAAACAGTCCAATAACTGCATGAAATACCGGAAATTTCCGGCAAGACTGCGGTAATGATAGACAGCACGGCCACCATTGACAATAGAGACGCAAACAGGCTCCAGCCAGCCTGCCATTGACTGCACCGACTGTCCGGAACGGGCCCAGGGCAATTGCGGAGACCCTTGATTCCTTTATACTTTGGCCCACTTTGCGGCACCGGCCCAACCGCCGCGCCAACGCATCCAACCGTCCGAGGAAGGCGACATGTCAGCAACCATCGAACTCGACCAGGCACCCTCCACCCTCAATCTGTACCTGCGGGCCGCCACCGCCAAGAAATCCGGCCGCCTCCAGGGCGATGCCCTGCCCAAGGTCAAGGTCTGCCTGAAGAACGTGACCGCCAACCCGAAAAAGCTGGCCACTTACCGTCAGGTGTGCGGCTTTCCCGTCAGTGGCAGCATGCCGGTCACCTATCCGCACATCCTGGCGTTTCCGCTGCATATGGAGATTCTGGTGAACCCGCTGTTCCCGTTCCCGCTGCTGGGTCTGGTGCATGTGCGCAATGAGATTTCCCAGTATCGCGCCATCGGCAATCAGGAAGTGCTCGACATCGAATGTGAACTGGCGGGCCCGCACACCGTGTCCAAAGGGCTGGAATTCGACATCGTCACCCGAGTGACCGCCGGCGGCAAAGTGGTGTGGGAAAGCGTGAGCACCAACCTGTTCCGCACCAAAGGCAACGGCGACAAGAAAGATGCCGAGAAGAAGGAAGACACATTCTCCGCCGACCATATCGATTTCTGGAACGTGCCGGAGAACATCGGCCGCCGTTATGCCAAAGTGTCCGGCGACACCAACCTGATCCACATTCACGCCTTCACCGCGAAAATGTTTGGCTTCCCCCGCGCCATCGCCCACGGCATGTGGAGCAAGGCCCGCGCGCTGGGTGCGCTGGATTCGCAACTGCCAAAAGGTCCGTTCCGGGTCAGCGTGGCGTTCAAGCTGCCGGTATTCCTGCCCAACAAGGTGCAGTTCCTTTATACCAGCACCGGCGACCACACCGAGTTCCGCATCAAGGACCAGCAGGGCGTCAAGCCCCACATGTCGGGTACCATCGAGTCGCTGTAAGAACACACGGGCCGGTAATGCCGGCCCTTTTTCGTTGTGCCAAACCATTTATGCGTACACAAACGCAGGCTCCCGTCACGCTTCCCACCGGTTACCTGCTGCAAAACTGCCGCCGCGTACTGACGTGGGTGCGGCAACTGTATGAAGACCTGCTCACCGAACCCGAACGCCAGTTCCTGCAGGATTTCGATACGCTTTCAACCGACGCGCAAAGCCTGTACGTCCGCCTGCTGACACGCAAGGGGCCGCTGCTGGCCATCGACAGCCTGAATTATCCGGAAGTGAACTCTACAGAAATAGCGCTGGATTCCCTGTGCAAAGCAGGATTCGCCACACGCAATCCGGCAGCGGACGCGGAATCCCTGCTCGCCCTGCTGACCAAACCGGAACTGCTGACCTGGTTCGCCGACAAAACCGCCGCCCGTCTGCCCCGCGCGGAACTGGTCCAGCACATCTGCACGCAAACACCGCTGGCGGTCATTCACCAAACGCTGATTCAGCATCGCCCCTATGTACGTGCCGAACACAGCGACATCTTTGCCACCTGCCTGCTGCTGTTTTTCGGCAACAACCGCCAGGATCTGAGCGAATTCGTCATCACCGATCTGGGCCACGTGCGTTACGAAAATTATGCGCTGTCACGGGAGACCCGCCGCTTCAACCACCGCGCCGAAATCGACATCCTGCGCCAGTATTTTGCCGTCGACGATCAACTGCAGGATGAGCAACTGCTGCAGGACGCGCCCCGGCTGATCGCGCTGCAGCAACAACTGCCGCACCACCAGAACCTGCCGGAATTGCAGCGCCGCCACGAACGCATCGCGCTCACCATTGCCCGCCAGCTGGAACGGCTGGACCAGCACGACGCAGCCATCGCCATCTACCGCACCTGCCAGCAACATCCCAGCCGGGAACGGCAGGCCCGCATTCTGGCCAAACAAGGCAATCCACTGGCTGCGCTGGCGCTATGCCACGCGATTCTGGATGACAGCCATCATCCGGAAGAACGGGAATTCGCCGAGAAATTCGGTGCCACCCTGGCGCGCAAACAGCAACGGACTTTCCCCAACATTGCTGCGGATGCCGATGACATCGACACTTTTCACCTGCAGCTGCCCTGGCAGGACGAGCCGGTAGAACTGCTCGCCGCCCGCGCCCTGAGCGACACACAACACAGCTGCCTTTATGTAGAAAACAGCCTGTTCTGCAGTCTGTTCGGCCTCTACTGCTGGGATATTGTGTACACGCCGCTGCCCGGCGCTTTTTTCCATCCGTTCCAGACCGGCCCCCATAACCTGCGCAGCGAATTTTTCTACACCGACCGCCGCGAACA
This sequence comes from Pseudomonadota bacterium, assembly GCA_049323075.1. Lineage (GTDB taxonomy): Bacteria > Pseudomonadota > Gammaproteobacteria > Pseudomonadales > Ketobacteraceae > Ch67. The sequence continues at coordinate 952 of JBMOPR010000004.1, read as the reverse complement.
GCTGGACCAGCGCTTCACCGCCATGGACCAGCCTGGCTGGCAGGAACGGCTGTGGCACCACTTCCTGCACAAACAGGGCATCGCCAATCCGTTCGTGTTCTGGGACTGGCTGACACCGGAACTGATCGAACTGACACTGCGCGCGATTCCCGCGCCACACCTGCAGGCCGTGTTTCGCCAGCTGTGTCAGCACCCCGGATTCTATGCCAGCGGTTTTCCCGACCTGATCCGCTTTGCGTTCGACACCGGCACAACACCCCGCTATGAACTGATCGAGGTGAAAGGTCCGGGTGATCGTCTGCAAGCGAACCAGCGACGCTGGTTTCGCCGTTTCCGCCAGGCTGGTATTCCGGCAAGATTGCTGACTGTCAGCTGGAAGGAAACAGGGGAATGAACAACAACGGTCCGCGTCAGTTTCGCATCAGCGTCACTGAACTGGCGGAATTCTGCTGCCGGCGTGGGGACCTGAATCTGGGCCTGGAGCGGACACCATCCGCGCAGGATGGGCAACGGGGTCAGCGCTCGGTGCAGGCTAACCGGCCACCCGCCTACCAGCGTGAAATCAGCGTGAACGCGACTTTTGGCGATAACGTTTTCCAGTGCACACTGGCAGGGCGGATCGACGGGTTATTGGAACAGACCACTCTGCCTGAAAAAAACAGCTCGCTGGAACAAAGCCGCTTGCTGGACACCTACCCCGAATCCAAACGGGATCATTCCGAGCCAACAGAAAATCCAGCCGCTACGTCGCACACCCTGCTTGAAGAAATCAAAACCACCTACTGTTCCGCCGCCGATCTGCCGCCCGCGCAAAAAGCGGTGCACTGGGCGCAACTGCAACTGTACGGCGCGCTCTACCTGCAGCAGCACAGCGACGACACCCTCACTCTGCAGCTTACCTATTTCAAGCTGGACGACGAAAGCCAGTTCGATTTTCAGGAAACCGCCAGCC
>JBMOPR010000003.1:0-4564 GCA_049323075.1 Pseudomonadota bacterium | reverse complement strand
CGGATGATACCGTGACAGCGCGGACAGGTGGGCAACGGTGTCAGATGCGCATAATCGCGCACGTCTTCGCGGTAATGACAGGCGGTGCAGAACAACTGGTCCACCCTGCCGTGAATTTCAATCAGCTGACGGCTGCCGGCATGGCGGTGAAAGCAGTCGATGTTCTGCGTCAGCACCCAGCTGTGGGGTTTGATTTTTTCGATCTCGGCTATGATGCGATGCGCCAGATTGTGGCCGGCACCCCGACAGGCGCTTTCCACCTGCAACAGGTATTTCCAGGTGATGTCGGGACGCTGCCGCAACATGTCACCAGACAGAGCGACTTCGATGGGAATGCCTTCATCCGTATGCTGGTCGTTGTAGAGTCCACCAATGCCGCGGTAGGTGGGCAGCCCCGAATCGGCCGACAGGCCCGCACCGGTAATGAACAGAATGCGCTCGGACTGCTGGATCAGGCGAGCAATGTCGTCGATGTGATCCGCATGGCGATTGTCGTCGATATGGCGATCTGCGTGCATGGCGCGTTTTCCGGATGCAAGGTGACAACTGACAGGTTACGCGATTCCGCGATGGCTTGTCATGCCGTGTCAGCCAGCGGCAAAGCGCGTCACCGCACGGTACTGTTCGGACGTCAGCTCCCGCTCGCCCAAGGGCAGCAGATGGCGGAATATGCGGTCAATCATGTCACAGGGATTGCGCTCGGCGTCCCGCACCAGATGCACGCCGCCCCAGCTCAGTCCAACACCCTGTCCGGCCATCTCCGCCACCTGCAGCACATTGACTCCCAGCAGGCGCTGGCGCAGCTGCTCCAGACATCCGCGCAGGGCCGGCTCATCACCGGCGTCGAACAGCAACACGAAACGGGCACCACTGATACGGGCGGCAACCAGGGGATACTCAGCCTGCAGCGACCGGATCTGGCGCGCGATATCCCGCAACAGGTCATCGCCGGCATTCTGCCCTCGCAATTCGTTGAAGCGGGCAAAATGGTTTACCTGCAAACCCAGCAGCATTTGTCGCGGCGCCGACGCCCTGTCTCCGGCGCGACTCAGCACCAGTTCATCCTCGAAGCGCATCCGGTTGAACAGACGGGTGACCCGGTCCTGCGCCAGTTGCTCGCCCAGCTGCTGGTTGATCTGGCGCAACTGATCCCGCTCCAGCTGAATCAGCTGGGCCTGCAAAAAGGTCTCGCGGGCCGCCTTTTCCATGCGAAAGGCAATCACCATGCACAGCACGGTACCGCCCACCAGCAGGAACATCAGGTAGGCGGAGGAATGCAGGCTCATGCGGTCCAGGTAGAGGGCCGAGGACACCAGCACCACCATCAGCAGCGCTGTGGTGCTGGCAAAATTGATCGGCAGGCGGATAAAGGCGAACAGCGCCACCTCAACGAAAAAGATGTTGGTGTAATAGATATGCTTGATAGGCGAAGGGGAAGCATGGGCAATCATCAGCATGGCCGCCACCACCAGCAGACCATTCCAGGCCACCAGCCAGTGCTGCCAGTGCTCAGTGCGCGAGCGCCGCACATACAGCCAGGTCCCCAGTAACGACAGGATCGCAGCACACCGCAGCAGCTGGGCAGACAGCGTCAGCTCAATACCCAGATACCAGCCCAGCAGATGGCTGGTCGCCAGCAGCAATGCTGCCACCATGGACGACGCCAGAATCGCGTCCCGGTACCAGGGCGCCAGGAAGTGGCGGTATTCCTGCTCCAGCGAGTCGCTGAAAAACAGCTCCCAGGGCGGCGCCCGCCGCAAGGACGCCAGCTGATCGATCACTTCCGGATATTTTTTGGTATCCATGACGGGTTCCGCGCACGCAAGAATAGACAGGGGAAACAGACGCCATGAACTGCAGGCAAGGCCCGAGTGTATCCCCCTGCCCCGCTGGAATCCAGCCATCACGCCGTCAGGGAACGCGGACGGGCAAATCCGCTCAATTGGCGCTCAGTGCACGCACACCCGGTCACGTCCTTCGTGCTTGGCGCGATAGAGAGCCTCATCCGCCGCGGTGATCAGCTGCTTCAGGTCATTGCTGTCATCCGGCACCTGCGCCGATACCCCCACACTGATGGTCACCACCGGCTGTATCTTCGACCCCGGGTGCCGGATCTGCAGGCTACGCACCGCATCACACAGGCTCTGGGCCAGCTGGCAGGCTTCGCGGGCGTCCAGTGCCGGCAGGATCACCGCGAACTCCTCGCCCCCGTAACGGGCCGCCAGATCGCCGGGACGCCGCACCTGCTGCCGGATCGCCTGCGCCACCTGGCGGATGCAGGCATCCCCCTGCACATGCCCCAGCAGATCGTTATAGGACTTGAAGAAATCGATATCGCACATCAGCAGCGCCACACTGTACTTGCGACGCCTTGCCCGCCGCCATTCCTCGTCCAGCACCGCATCGAAGTAGCGCCGGTTGGCGATGCCGGTCAGCGCGTCGATCTCCGCCAGATCCCGCAGATACAGGTTCAGCTTGCGTAATTGCAGGTTCTTGCGGTGAATGACGATTTTCTGCAGGAATTCCCGCCGGCCCGAGCGGTCCGCCGAGTACTGGGCGACGCAGCAAAACAGCACCACACCGACGGACAACAGCAGGTAATAAATCAGGTAACGTGAATTCTGCTCCACCGGCAGCACCACGAACGCGGTTGCCAGCAGATAGACAACGCCGGTAAAGACCGTATGCCAGAACCGCAGCCGGGTGATGGTGAGGCCAGCCATGACGATCGCCAGCACACTGGTGAGATACAGATTCATGACGGGAACCGGCACTGACCGCGCCATCACCAGTGTGGTGAGCGCCAGCCAGAGCAGTCCCGCCACCACAACCTTTTCAAGGTGCCGGTGGGCGAGGTTGAAGCGCGTCAGCAGCCAGAGCAGTATCAGACCCGGCAGCGCAAAGCCATAACGAATCAGCCAGACCGGGCCTACCTCGTGCTGCAACAGAAACCAGTCGCAGGCGCCGTAGAGCACATACAGCGCAATGAGAATGTTGAGCAGGTTGCGGACGTAACGGCGATCGCGGCGCGCGCAATAACGGCGATAACGGGCTTCCATCTCGCCTGCGAAATAAAGGCGTAGCCGGTTCCGGTAAAAATGGCCTTCCAGTTCGGACTTGACCTGGCCATCCGCCTCAACTTCGTTTCCTGTTTCCTGCGCTTCCGTCACCAGCTGCCCTCGCGGCCTGTTTCCGCAAGTATAGCCGGGGATTGCTCAGTGCAGACTTGCAAACAGACGACGACGATAGGTAGCAACCCGCGGGTCTGCACCCAGCATGTCGAACACTTTCAGCAGAGCGGTGCGGGCACCATCGTTCTTGAAGGCGCGATCGCGGCGGATGATCTCCAGCAGCAGCTCCATGCCAGCTTCGGGTTCACCGGCCAGCACGCAGTTGGCCGCCAGATAGTAGCGGGCTTCCATGTCGTCCGCGTTCATCGCTACACGGTACTGCAATGATTCCGCCGTTTCGAAGCCCTGCAGTTCCCGCAGGAAAAACAGGCGGCCCAGCGCCGATGCCTTGAGCTTATCGTCCTTGACGTTGTCAAGCACCTGCTGGGCATCGTCCAGGCGTTCCACATCCATCAGCACATCGGCCATCAACACCTGCAATTCGACGCGATTGGGCTGCTCCATGATGGCAGACTGCAACGCCTCGATGGCCTTGTCATGGGCACCCAGACGGCGCGCGCGCTCCACTTGCGCAATGAATGCATCGCCCTCTTCCTCCGCCGGCTCCTCTTCCTGCGGCGGCGCCAGGAAGGGTTCCAGCAGGCGACGGATCTCGCCCTCCGGCTGGGCACCGTTCAGCTCTCCGGCCAGTTGCCCCTGTACCACCAGCTTGAGCGAAGGAATGCTGCGCACGCCCAGTTGCTGCGACAGCATGGGATTGGCATCGGTATCGACTTTCGCCAGGATGAAACGCCCCTTGTATTCCTCCGCCAGCTTCGCCAGCACTGGCGCCAGTGCCTTGCACGGCTGGCACCACTCGGCCCAGAAATCCAGCAGCACGGGTACCTGGGTGGACTTCTTGATCACTTCGTGAATATTTTGCTGATCGACGTCGATGATGTACGGGGATTGACTCATGAAAACTCTCGCAGCCAGAGTGCCCGCAGCGGGCGGTTTACTTCGGGGTGGGACAATGCGGGGAGGTTACCGGGCAGCGTGGGCTGAGTAAAGGGCGACAGACCTGCAGGCGGTGCCTGTCGTGCAGAAGCGGATTCAAACGGAAAACGTTTCAGAAGGCTTCTGGTTCTTCGACAGGTGCGTTCACCGGGCGGGCCCTGCAGGACTGCAGCAGGCTGATGGCATCCACATGGCCCCGTTCCGCCGCCAGCGTCAGCCAGTGCATCGCAGTCTTGTCGTCCTGACGCACCAGCGTGCCGTCCAGATAGGCAGAGCCCAACAGATACTGCGCATTTACATCACCGCCCCGGGCAGCCCGGCGCAAATACTCCAGGCCGCTGCGCTTGTCCGCCCGCCCAACGCCACAGCTGTACAGCAGACGGCCCAGTTGCGCCATCGCCTGCACGTGACCGTGATCGGCCGAGTATTGCAGCATC
>JBMOPR010000002.1:0-4590 GCA_049323075.1 Pseudomonadota bacterium | reverse complement strand
GCTTTCGCGAATGATCTGCAACAGGTGGATTTCTTCGTTGGGCGTGAGCCTGAATTCGCGCAGACCGTAGTCGAGCTGGATTTCCAGTTCGCCGCGCTGGGAAAATTCGGCGATGGTGCCTTTCAGCGCCGGCTCCAGTCCCGGTTCGTCCACTTTCAGCCGGAAAGTGGTGAGCAGTTCCCGCAGTTGCTTGTAGGCGCCATTGAGACCGTCACGTATGTCTTCCACCACTTCATCCAGCTGGTTTTCAGAGGCGGCCTTGGATTGCAGCATTTTCCAGCGTCCTATCTGGAATTTCAGATAGGACAGCGATTGTGCCAGGGAATCGTGCAGTTCGCGGGCAATGGCGGCCCGTTCTTCTGCCAGCATCAGCCGGTTTTCGTTTTCGGCCTTCTTTTCCAGGCTCAGTGCGGTGGCGATAGTGTCGGATACGGCGTTGAACAGTTCGATCTGCCACTGGGCCAGATGTTCGCCCGGCCGGGTTTCGACGAAGAGGATGCCGAAGCGGCTGCGGTTCTGGCGAATGGGGAAGGAGCTGTCGCGGATGTCGATGCCGAAATTGGCCTGTCGGACGGAATGCATGTAGCACTCGTCGCAACTGCTGTTCATGCACCGCTTGTCTTTTTCATGTTCGCTGAAGAACAGGGGGATGAAGCGATTGCGCTGGTCATTCTCATTCAGGCACAGGGACACATGTTCAACCCCGGTGGTGCGCACCAGATCGTCGATGATCTCGCCCAGCGTCGAGGCGGAGTAGGGTGTGATCGCCAGTTTGCGCGACGCGGCGTACATCAGCTGCAGGGACTGATTGCTGCGTTGCAGTGCGGCGGTCTTTTCCTCCACCTTGCGCTCCAGGTCGCCATACATGCGTGACAGTTCCAGCGCCATCTGGTTGAAGGCATCGGCCAGCTGGCCCAGCTCGTCGTCCAGATCATGTTGCAGCGATACCTGCAGGTCACCGTGCTGGACCCGCTTGGCCGCCCGCAGCAGCCGGCGCAGGGGTATCACGATGCTGGTATTGAGGTTGTACATGGAAACGAACACCACGATCACCGTGAGGAACATGCTGGCACCCTGAATGGCCATCAGCAGACGGATCTTGGATTCGGAATCCTGCTGCAGCTGGCGGACCATGGTGTCGATATCGTTGACGAAGCCGGCAACTTGCTGGTCGTACTGATCGCGCAACCGTTCGCGGGTCAGGGTGCTGTCGTAAAACATGGGCTCAATCTGGCGGTGCCAGTTGGACGTGATGATGTCGTGCTGGGCTGACAATGCATCCGCGCGATGGGTCTGCAGCAGGCGTTCGAGTTCGTTGCTGTGCAGACGTCCGCTCAGCAGGGCGGCTTCCTGCTGGATGCGGTGCAGGCTGACCTGGCTGTTCGCTTGCTGCAGCAGATACGCCAGTTTGTAGGATTGCATGCGCAGGGACCCTGCTACGTTGATGGCAGCGGCATCACCCTGCGTCTTGTCGGCAACGATCACCGAGGCAAAGATGTTGAGCAGCGCAATGACAGCGATACTGGCCATGGCAACACCGCCGCGCGCGATCAACGAATTTTTCAGCCAGGTAATCATGTCGTCGCCATATTCCTCTCGTTTCCGAAATCACGCCTTCATTGTATCCAACTTTCGACTCTGCGCGTAGGTACTCACATTGCGCTGCCCTGTCAGCACAACTTCACGACCTGAAATTTCACGTCGCAAATAATGCTATCTAAAACAGCAGGATAAATCCGGATTTGGGGTTACTCATTTGGTGGTAGATGAGGGTGGTATAGCCATTTTTGACGTTTGAAAACGGTGATGCCTGTCAATAGTATCCGCGTCCGCGCTGACTAGAGTTCATCGCAAGCAATCAGAAAAGTGTGGAGGGTTTATGCAGCACGCAGTATCCACGGGTAATACACGCATACTGACGGTAAGCACGTTTACATTCACGGTCTGTTTCGCGGTGTGGACGATCTTTGCCATCATCGGTGTGAAAATCAAAGAAGAGTTGGGCCTGAACGACACGCAATTTGGCCTGCTGGTGGCCATGCCGATATTGACCGGTTCTCTGATCCGGCTGGCGCTGGGGATCTGGACCGACCAGATCGGCGGACGCATTGTGCTGGTGGCAGTGATGCTCGCGGCTGCCGCCTCGACCTTTCTGCTGACCACCGTCAATACCTACGAACTGTATCTGGTGGCTGCGCTGGGTGTGGGGATTGCAGGTGGCGCGTTTTCGGTGGGTATCGCCTACGTCAGCCGCTTTTATCCGAAGGAAAAGCAGGGTACCGCGCTGGGCATTTTCGGCATGGGCAATATCGGCGCGGCGGTAACCAAGATGCTGGCGCCGCTGGTCATGGTGGCATATGGCTGGCATGCAGTAGCGCAGATCTGGGCCGTAACGCTGGTGGTAACGGCGGTGCTGTTCTGGTTCATGACCGAAGACGATCCCACCCTGCAGCAGCGCAGAAAATCCGGTGTGAAAGCCGAGCCCTTCCTGAAACAGCTTGAACCTCTGAAAAATATCCAGGTATGGCGTTTCTCGCTCTACTACTTCTTCGTGTTCGGCGCGTTTGTAGCGCTGGCGCTCTGGTTACCCCGCTACCTGATCGGCGTGTATGGCCTGGATATCCAGACAGCGGGCTTGATCGGCGCCTGCTATTCAATTCCTGCTTCCATCTTTCGGGTACTCGGTGGCGTGTTGTCTGACAAATACGGTGCGCGCCGCGTCATGTACTGGACCTTTATTGCATCGGTGATTTGCACCTTCATCCTGTCTTACCCCGCCACTGAATATGTCGTGCACGGCGTGAAGGAAAACATCCGCTTCGAACTGGCGCTGGGCGTGGTTCCCTTCACCGTGGTGGTGTTCGTGCTGGGCTTTTTCATGTCGCTTGGCAAAGCCGCAGTGTACAAGCACATCCCCGTTTACTACCCGGACCGCGTTGGTTCGGTTGGCGGGGTGGTGGGCATGATCGGTGGCCTCGGCGGTTTCATCCTGCCAATCACCTTCGGTGCGCTCAATGACCTGATTGGCGTGTGGACCAGTTGCTTCATGTTGCTGTTTGCCATTGTGGCAGTGTCGCTGGTGTGGATGCACTCGGCCGTGCGCCATCTGGAAAAACAACAGCATCCGGAACTGGCAGGCCCGCAGGATCTGCCCGAGGCCGGCGCATTGAACGCCGCGCGCAGCTGAATTGACTATTTCTAAAATGAGGAGACTGACATGGCTCAAGTAATTGCCCAATGGCGTCCAGAGGACGCCGGCTTCTGGCAGCAGGAAGGGCGCAGTATTGCTACGCGCAATCTGTGGATCTCCATTCCCTGTCTGCTGCTTGCCTTCTCGGTATGGATGGTGTGGAGTGCGGTAACCGTGCGCCTCAATTCCATCGGATTCGCCTTCACCACGGACCAGCTGTTCTGGCTGGCGGCGTTGCCCGGTCTGTCCGGTGCCACCCTGCGGATTTTCTATTCCTTCATGGTGCCGATTTTCGGTGGCCGGAAGTGGACCGCGATTTCCACCGCGTCGTTGCTGATCCCTTCTATCTGGATGGGATTTGCAGTGCAGAACCCGGCAACACCGTTCAGCGTGTTTGTGATCATCGCGCTGCTGTGCGGATTTGGCGGCGGCAATTTTGCATCCAGCATGGCCAATATCTCGTTCTTCTATCCCAAGAGTCAGCAGGGCACCGCGCTGGGACTGAATGCGGGGTTGGGCAATCTGGGTGTAAGCCTGATGCAGTTTGCGGTGCCGCTGGTGATTACCGGCGCCCTGTTTGGCACGATCGGCGGTGCACCGCAATCCACGGCTACTGGTGAATCCCTGTGGCTGCAGAATGCCGGTTTCATGTGGGTACCATTCCTGCTGGTGTGCGTGGTTGCCGCCTGGTTTGGCATGAATGATCTGGCGGAAGCGCGCGCCTCCTTCAAGGAGCAGTCCGTCATTTTCAAGCGCAAGCACCAGTGGCTGATGAGCTGGCTGTATATCGCCACCTTCGGTTCCTTCATCGGCTTTGCGGCTGGCTTTCCAATGCTGATCAAAACCCAGTTCCCCACTGTGGATGCGCTGAAGTTCGCCTTTCTTGGCCCCCTTGTCGGCGCACTGATCCGCCCGATCGGCGGCTGGCTGTCTGACAAACTGGGCGGCGCCCGCGTTACCTTCTGGAATTTCATTGTGATGATCGCAGCGGTGTACGGCGTGCTGTATTTCCTGCCGTCGGGCAGCGGCAACAATTTCTACGGTTTCCTGGCCATGTTCATGCTGCTGTTCGTCACCACCGGTGTAGGTAACGGCTCCACCTTCCGCATGATTCCGGTGATTTTCAGAACCGAATGGGAACGCCGCATTGCCGGCGACAAGAGCAAGCTCGAATTTGCGCGCAAGGAAGCGGGCAAGGAATCGGCCGCCACGCTGGGCTTCAGTTCGGCGCTGGCTGCGTTTGGCGCCTTCTTCATTCCCAAGGCCTACGGCACGTCCATCGCGCTGACCGGCGGCCCCGAGGGTGCGCTGTATGTCTTTACCGGCTACTACGTCACCTGCCTGTTCGTGACCTGGTTCTGGTACTACAGGAACAAGGCCGAAATTCCCTGCTGAGTGAT
>JBMOPR010000001.1:0-4592 GCA_049323075.1 Pseudomonadota bacterium | reverse complement strand
CCTGAGCCAGGACCCGAACGACCGCGCCGCCGTGCATCAGGCGGTGCAGAACTTTACCAACCTGCGCATCCGCCAGCGGCTGGAACAGACTCTGGAAATGCCGCCGTTGCCGGATACCGCCGAGCGCATCATCAAGCTGCGCATCGATCCCAACGCCAGCGTGAAAGAGCTGGTGGCGATCGTGGAAAAAGATCCCAGTCTGGCGGCGCAAGTGGTGAGCTGGGCCAGTTCACCCTATTACGCCGCGCCGGGCGCGATCCGCTCGGTGCACGACGCCGTGGTGCGGGTACTGGGTTTCGATCTGGTGATCAACCTGGCGCTGGGCCTGGCCCTGGGCAAATCCATCGAACTGCCCAAGGACGGCCCCAACGGCGTGCAGCCCTACTGGCAACAGGCCGTGTTCACCGCCAGCCTGATGGAAGGCCTGGTGAAGGCCATGCCGTCCGATTATCGCCCCTCCATTGGACTCGCCTACCTGTGCGGCCTGCTGTCGAATTACGGCTATCTGGTGCTGGCCCATATCTTTCCGCCCTACTTTTCCGTCATCAACCGCTGCATCGAGGCCAACCCGCACATCGAGGGCTTTTATGTGGAGCAGCATCTGCTGGGGGTGACGCGGGAGACGATCAGCAGCCAGTTGATGGACTGCTGGTCGATGCCGGATGAAATCGTGGTGGGACTGCGCTGGCAGCACCATCCGGGCTTCAATGGCAACATGGCGGTGTATGCGCGCCTGCTGCATCTGGCCAACCAGTTGCTGCGCAGCGTCGAACTGGTGCCCGGCCCCCGTCATGCGCTGGACGATGCCCTGTTCAACGAACTGCACCTGAGCCGCGAGGACGTGGCCAGCGTACTCAACCACATGGTCGCGCAGAAGGATGAACTGATCAAAATCGCGCGCGGACTGGGTGGTAACGGCCATGCCAATGGCAAATCAAACGGGAAAGGGAACGGCAAATAATCCTGCCAGACTTTGCCGCTCCCTTTTGTGTCACAGCGTCGGCTGCAAGGTCTCGATCAGCTTGCCGGTGTTGAACCCCTGCCGTTCCAGTTCCTGCCGAATACCCGCATAGGTGGACGCGTCCAGCTGCGGCGTGCGACTGAGCACGAACAGCGTGTAACGCAACGGATCGCTCACCACCGCATACTGGTAATTCTCCGCATCCAGAATCACGACCAGATAATTCGCCCACGGGAAATTCGGCACCCCGGGGAAACTGACTTTCAGGCGTGAATTGGTCTGCGTGTCCACCACCACCGCGTTGCCCAGGATTTCATCCAGTGGCCCGTCCAGCGTATTCAGATTACCCTTGTTGTAAACCTGCACGCTGCCATCTGCGAGCAGCGTATATTCCGCTGTCACACCCACCAGCCCCTTGTTGAACGAAGTTTCGTACGCGGATATCTGGTACCAGACGCCCATGTACCGTTCGATGTCCACATAGGGAACAGTCTGCACACTCTTGCAGCCGGAGAGCAGCAGCGCCAGCAGCGCGCCCAGCAACAATCTGATTGAGAATTTAACTTTCATGAAAAAGTCCTTTTGAGTAGGTTGTTTCAGTTGGTGGTAAGGAGAAGACCAAACCCGGCAGGCGTGTTGTCCACGGCGTCGGGACCGTAGGCAATTGCAGTGGCGACCAGGCCGTTGCTGAGCGTGACGCTGGTATCGATTGCCAGCAGGGTACCGTCACCTGCCACTACGCGGATATCGTAATCACCGGCTGCCAGAGACAGGTAAGGTGTGATGTTGCCGAAGACAAAGTTGTCCAGCACCGGCGTGACATCGCCGTTGAGAATATCGGCCGGCGATGCGGCGCCCGCTGCTGTCACGTACACGTCCACTGCGCCGGCATCCGGCGCTGCATGCACAACTTTGACCCGCGCTTCCGTGGCAATCGCACGATTGTCGTCAGCAGTCAGCAGCAATTGCGCGGCGGTGCCATTGCTCCCTCCGGACGCCACGACGGTGTAGGCGGTCCCCGCACTCAATGCCACGCCGGCCACATCAATCAGGGCTGCATCGGCACCGGTTCCTGCCTGCGCCACTTTCACGCGGTAATCATTGGCGGCATCGACGTTCACGGCACTGCTGGCAGAAGGAATGATCTGCAGATATTCGATGGTATCGACCAGCTCCACATCATCGAGGCCGAGGCTCGCACTGCTGACAAATACTTCGGCGTCACCCACCGTGGGCGCTGCATGCACGACTTTCAGTGCGGCAGGTGTAGCGGCGTCGCGCAGAATGGCGGAGCCTTCACCGTCGGCTACCAGCAGCTGGATCGGCGATGCACCGGGTCCGGTGTTGGCGATCGCCGCAAGGAACAGGTCACTGCCACCGGACAACGCCAGGCCGCCAGCACCGGTGTCGAACACGACAGTTTCAGTACCCGCCAGTGTCACGCGCACGCGGTATGATCCGGCCGGCACGGTAACCGGACCCAGATTTTCCCTGAACGCAAACGAGCCCACCGGTTCACCCAACGCATCGCCGGGCGCTGTCACATGCACGTCCACAGCCGGAGCGGCAACGGCACCATGCACCACCGTCAGACGCACGCTTCCCGCTCCCACTGTTTCATCCGGCACCGTCACCACCAGCGGCTCGATGGCAGCCAGCGTGTTGACCGCCAGCACGTTGGTGATGTCAGCGTCGGCCAGCGGAATGCCCGCCGGACCAATGACCGTCGCCGTACCGCCCGGCAGAATTCCGTCCACCTGAACGTTGTAGGTCGCCGGGTTCACGCCGACCAGCGCACTGGCCGCACCGTAGGGCACATTGGTCAGAACCGCATTGCCATTGGCCAGCACATTGACGTTGGGCGCATCCGCCACCGCGTGGAAAACCCGCAACCGGGCCACACCATCGGCAGCAGGCGACACTGCGCGCATGCCACCGGCCCCGGTGTTGTTGTCATCGTCGTCACAACCGCCCAGCGCAATGGCCGACAGCAGCACCACTCCGGAAATGGTTGTCTTGAAAATGGGCCTGCTCATGATCATCTCCTCGATCCTGTTTTTGTGGGAGACGCCACTCTAGCGTTCCGCCCGTGAGCAGGCGGTGAACGTTTCCGGCCGGTCGTTCACGCAACGTTCACAGCCATTTGTCTAGCCTGATAGGATCGGTATTCCACCCCTGCCAGGAAGTCGTGCTGTGCAACGTCCACGCGTCAACACCAAGCTGCTGAAGATTTTTCTGTTCCAGGTGATCCTGATCAGCGCCGCTGCCAGCATCGGCATCTACTCCGCCGCGCTGGTGGCCGAGGATCTGCTGGTGAACGAGGCACTGGCCGGTGAGGCCGATTATTTCTGGCAGCGCTACCAGCAGGATTCCGACGCCAGCCTGCCAGACACACTCAACCTGCTGGGCTACCTGCACGATCCGATCGCCGGTCACCATGCACCGGACTGGCTGCTCAACCTGCCCGCCGGCATGCAGCGGGCCCAGCACGAAGGCCAGCAACCCATCGTCCACGTATCGGAAAATGCGGGTCGCACCCTGTATCTGGTATTCGACGAGGAGCAGGTATCGCGATTGTCGTTCTATTTCGGCATCGTGCCGCTGGCGGTGGTGCTGCTGGTGCTGTACGCGCTTTCCTATCTCACCTATCTGCAGGCCAAGCGCGCGATATCGCCGATCGTGCAGGTGGCGGCACAGATGGCGCATTTCGATATCAACCGCACCGAGCTGCCACAGCCGGACTGGACGTCCGTGCGTCGTAACGCCGACGCGGAAACCGCCGCCCTGGTGGATGCGATCGACGCTTTTCTTGCCCGCATGCACAAGTTCGTGGCGCGCGAACGCAATTTCACCCGCTACGCCAGCCATGAACTGCGCACGCCACTGGCGGTGATCAAGGGTTCACTGGCAAATCTGCAGGCCCTGTCAGGACTGGATGACCAGCCACCACCAAACACGGCTGCACGCACGATCACTATCAGTGCCGAAAAAATGCAGCGCCAGCTGCAGCGCATGGATACCACTGTGAAAGACATGGAAGCGCTGCTGGAAACCTTGCTGCTGCTGGCGCGGGAAGACGAACAGCTCGGCAGCAGTGACAGCATCCTGGTGAACGATGTTGCAGCATTGCTGATGGAACCCCTGCATCTGCAGAATACGCGCCCCCAGGTCCGCATTGAATTACAGCACAATGGATTCCTGAGCACGCGCGCACCGCAACGACTGGTGAGCATCGTACTCACCAACCTGCTGCGCAATGCACTCACTTACACAAAGGAAGGCCAGGTGACACTGACGATCGATGAGAATGGATTCAGCGTGGAAGACACCGGCATCGGCATTCCGCCGCACGAACTGGCCAGCATCTTTGATCCGTTTTTCCGCAGCAGCGGCAATCAGGAAAAAGGGTTTGGTCTGGGTCTCGCCATCGTGCAGAAAATCTGCGCGCAGCTGGGGTGGACCATTGCAGTGAAAAGCACCGCCGGCAGCGGCACCCGTTTTGACGTGCGCGTCACTCCGGCGCCAGTTTGAAGCCCTGCCCTGCCAGCGTGTGCAACAGGGGTTGGGCAAATGGCTTGTCCACTGTGCGTCGCAGTTTGTAGAGATGGCTGCGCAGCGTATCGCTGTCCGG